>CAYTNI010000051.1:0-12738 GCA_964439115.1 uncultured Saprospiraceae bacterium | reverse complement strand
GGAACCAGCAAATCTTTTTCTCCTTCCGGGGAGTTTGCCAGACGGGAATTATTGCAGGAAAACAGAAGTGTTATACTCGTAAAAAAAATGAAAATTAATCCTCTCATCAGGAAATCATATTAAAATAGGGGGCAAGTGGAAACAATTCCTCTTGGCCCCCTCAGGTAAGTGATGATAATATTACTTGGCCGAACTGAACAGGTCAAACTTCAAACCCACGTTAAAACGAGCGGCATAAAATTCTGCCTGCATGGTGCGCGAAGGTATCCCCTGATAAAAGCGGAGTGGCTGGTTGGTCAGGTTATTACCTTCTGCAAAAAGACGCAAGCTGGGAGTGAAAGCATAAGAAGCATTCACATCCAGGAACGTCTGCTGGTCGTAGAAGCGATCCTCGAAAGATTCCCCTCCCAACTCATCAATGTAGCCACTGGCATAATTGAGTGAAACGCGAACTACCAACTTGCTGGTTTCGTAAGAGAGCGAGGCATTGAACATGTGCTCTGCAGTACCGGGAAGACTGAGATCGTCTTCCTCTCTTCCTTCAATACCTTCAGTGGTGGATTGGGTGAACGTATAATTGGTGTAAAGGCCGAGCCCCTTCCATAGTTGACGCTGGAAAGATACCTCCAAGCCCGCCACAGTAGCCTTGCCTCCATTCCGGGGCAAAGAATATTCCAGATCATCTCCAAATTGTGGGTCAGAATAATTCTGCAAGGTTTGGCGATAGATGAAATTGTCCAGATTTTTATAAAAGCCACCAAGGGAAACAAGCCCAATAGACTTGAAATAATGCTCGGCCATCAGGTCTAAATTGGCGGCTGTCGTCGCTACCAGGTCGGGATTGCCTCGAGATAACTCCTGGTCCTGGAGACTGAATTCGGCATAGGGTACCAGGTCAAAGTAATTAGGACGCGCGATGGTGTTCGTCCACGCTGCACGGAGTATCGTGTTGTCATTCAAATCGTACTTGAGGTGAACGCCCGGGAGGAAGTTGCCGTAATTATTTTCACGTGTGTCAGTTTTTACGGTTTCCTCGTCGAGGTCAAAAATATTTCCGGTGTATTCTATATTCGTATGTTCGTAACGAAGACCAAAAATGGCAGAAAATTTGTCGCTAAAGCGGTGATTGGCCATCAGGTAGGTCGCTGCAATATTTTCTCTTGCATCGTAGTTGCCAGGAATATATTCTGAAGGTTGATCCGACTCCTCAAACAAGGAGGGATTTTGCAAATCAAGGCCCCCCAATAACTGCGGCGTGGCAAAACTACCCACCTGATACTGAGGCCCTGCAAAATATCCCGGGTCACTCTGATTGCTGTTGGCCACCGCGCCTAAATTGGTAAATCCGGAGAGCGGCTCATACTCAAAGAAATTATTGGCGCGATACTTATCTTTCATTCGGAACCGCCCACCAAATTTTAAGAGGCCCTGTTGACTGTATGGCAACTGGAAATCAAGGCGGCCATTGAAGTCCTGGTCTTCCGTGATGCTGTACAACTCAGAAATGGTATTGAAGCGGATGGAAAGGTTTTGATTGGGATCGCTCAAATAAGCGAAGGGTTCTGATGGGTTAGAAACATCTACATCCACGTTGCGCCCAGACTGACGGAAAGAGATGTAGCGCTCATTTGGACGCTCTTCGGATGCTTTCGCCCAGGTAAGGTTCCAATTGGCGCGCAATTTATTAAATTGATGGGTTCCGCTAAAGGTATAGTTACGCATACGTTGGTCTTCCAGGCGGGCTGCTTTCACCCTGTCACTGTCCAGGCCGCCTTTGGTTTCATAATCTACACGGCCTACCGTCTTGAATTTTCCTTCCCCAACTGAGGTGAAGTTTCCATTCTCAAAGGCCGATTCCATACGGCTCACCCGCATGCGGAAGCGGTTCTCCCAATCATCGCGCCAATTATACATCGTTGAAAAATTAAGCACATGGCCGGGAGCCAGGTCGTAGTCAAGACTGGCAGATACACTTCTGCGAACACGTTGCACTACATACTTGCGAATATCGAATTCGTCAATTACTGCTCCGGCATCTGTATCCACCCAGACGGCTTCAATATTATCTGAACCGAAATTGTGATTGTGATAAGAACCTGATACGACTAATCCCAATTTATCGTTGAGGTAACGATCTCCATACACCAGCGAACCAGTCCAAATGGGCTTTTGTGAAAGCATATTTATTCCGGAGCCAGCCGTTCCGGAAATCCGGAGGGCGTCAGGAGCGCGGCGAGTTACCAGATTGACAGAGCCTCCAATAGCATCAGCGTCCATATCCGGAAGTACAGCCTTGTTAACTTCAATGGTCTGAATCATATCAGAAGGAATGAGATCCATCTGTACGCGACGGTTATCACCTTCAGCCGAGGGAATCCGCTCGCCGTTTAGGGTAACGGCGTTGAGCTGCGGCGCCATACCACGTACGATGATATCGCGCGCTTCTCCCTGATCGTTTTGCATGGTAATCCCGGGAATACGCTTAAGGGCATCCCCAATATTGGCATCCGGAAAACGACCAATCTGGTCTGCTGCTACAATGTTGGTAATGTTCGCATTGGTACGCTGCTGGTTCAGCGCCTTAGCCTGGCCTTTGAGCCTGTCACCAAGCACAATGACTTTCACACCAACTGACACTCCAGGAGTAAGTGATTTATCAAAATCAACCGTTTGCCCAGGCTTAATTTCCAGCGTCTCCTTGACCATTCCGTAACCAATAAAACTGACAATCAGCGTTTTAACTCCTGTTGGAGCATTACTAATCTGAAATGTCCCGTTTACATCCGTAACCGCACTAACGGAATAATCTTCGAAATATACGTTTGCTCCCGGAAGGGCCAGGCCAAGTTCATCCGTAATTTTACCGCGTACAGCACCTGTTTGAGCAACCACAAATACTGGCAGTGAGCATGCAAAAAGAATTGTAATAAGTTGTAATTTCATATCCTGCTTAATTTTGAGGCAAAAGTACTTTCGTCCAAAACATAGCAGCGAAAAAACAATATTAATAAAATATTATTTGTTTGTTAAGCAAAAGGTTGGAATTGTTTTATTTGTTAATCGAGTATTAACCATATAACTCCCCCGGCAAAAAATCAGGCACAGCCTATAGGGTAAATTATCTGCTGTGCCTGATAATTAAACCGCATTTTGGAAAAAAGAATTTACTGCGTCCTACACAAACGCAAACACCACAGGAAATACAAACACCACTATCGCCGTCCAAAGGGTATATACCGGCAAATACGCCGCAATGGTATTTTCAACCGTTCCCATCTCTTGCGGCTGACCCAATACTTTGAAAAGGCGAAATGCCACCATCATCAGATGGACCAAAATCAGGAGATTAGCACCCAATACAGCAGCGCGATTCGGTGTTATCCCCCATTCGGAAATTCTGAAAATAATCGCTGATAATGCAATCCCGTTTATCACAATAGTGACCAGAGAAAGTAAAAACAACAGCAATACCCCAAATCTATTCTGGCCGGATTTGGAGGTCTCTGCAATGGCAAACAAAATAATGGCCATCACCCCAATCAGCAACAAATTGAAAATAATCAGGAAATCCCGGTCATTGTAAGGATCCTTCCCGGTATATACCATCGCTCCAAGATAAACTACCAAAGTGACCAATACCAATGGTGTAAATATCCTCGCTACCATCGGAGATACATTTTTCACCAACAGAGGATTGGACTGAATCAGAAAACTGCTGATAAGCGGAGAGGCCGCCAATCCCCAAATGGCGAAATTGGTAAAATATGCATCTTCGATCTGAATCTGAATCAATTCAAACAGGCCAATCGTCACGCCTGTCAAAATTCCGCCTGCAATCAGCAAAACTGTGTTGATGACCACCAAATCACCGTTGTGGCGCAAAAACTCGACACGCTTAGCCAAACTTCCAAACTGCTGCCCGGTATAAGTATAGCCCCACACTGACCAAATAACCAAAGGTAGGTGAATACACGCCAAAATCAGCGTATGACTCGCTTCGTTGTCCGGCAAAATATTGATGTAAATAGCCGACAATGCCATGATTGCCCCAATTATCCCAACCCTGACTGCGCCCAGGCGGTGCTTCCAGGCAAAATATAAAGACAAGGCAGGAAAAATGATAAAAGCCAAATTGCGAGGATAGAAATACTCGCCCTCCATACCCCAAAATATAGGAATCCTGGCGATTAATCCCGCGGCAACAGAAAGCACCCCAACAATCAACAGTTCATTTTTGGAAATGGCAGTACCGCCACTAGCTTCAAAAAACAACCTTTCCTGCCAAAATCCGGCTGCCGGATGCTCCCGAATGTCCGGAAATACCTGTTCAAATGCTTTTCTAAACCCAGCCTTGTTATCTCGGTACAACTTCTCCAGGCGCTTGGGATTGTCTAGGCTGCTCAAGATTTCTGTTCTCATTTCCAACGATTTATTATTATTTTTAAGTTAATTTGAAAGTCATCCATCTCTTTCTGCTGAAGCCTTCTTTTTTCAAATTACAACAAAAAGAACTTTGCGATTCAAAGTGTTTAGGCAAAAAAAATTGTTCGTCGCTATACTGCTCTTACCAACCTCCAAATTAGTAGAATCAGTAGCGGCTGCCGAGCATTTTGCTGTACTTCTGTCATTGCAGGACTGTGTGCTCATCGGATAATTGTGTTTTTATTTTTGAGAATCAATCAATTTTTCAAGCGCTGCCAGATGCTCCAGGAAGGCCTGCTTGCCAATGGCGGTAATAGCGTATTTGGTATTCGGCTTGCGGCCTACAAAAGACTTTTCTACCACGACATAAGCTTCCTTTTCGAGTGCTTTAAGATGACTTGCCAGATTGCCGTCCGTCACCTCGAGCCAGGCCTTGAGTGCATTGAAATCCATTGCTTCATTTGCTGCCAGGACAGCCATTATACCCAGGCGGATGCGACTCTCAAAAGCCTTGTTCAACCCTTTGATCAGCGCGCTCACCGTTCGTGCTTGATGTGAATGTAAATCCCATAAACAATGTGCATGAGCCCAAATCCCAACGCCCATAATAAAACGCTGTATTCAATCAACCAGCCTCCAGTAAGACCTAAAACGATCTGAATTAAGCCAAGCGTACGCATCTCGCGGTGCGTGTAATTGCCCGCCTGGTAAAGCGCCAAGCCATAAAAAACCATGGTTGCAGGCGCTAGCAGGCCATGAAGCCCCTGGTTAACAAGCAACAATACAAAAATTCCGCCACTGACCAAAGGTACCGCCACCGTACCCAACAGCCTCCACACGGCACCCCCGTTAAGGTGTTCGGCAATCTTTGCCGCCCGCCTGTAGGTCAGTACCACTGCCGTACCCAACGCCAGTACCAATACGGAAACTCCCAGCACCATAACATTGCGAAGACCGGATTCTGTTAGCGCATACAAGACCGAAACAGGTCTAAAACCAACAAATGAATGTGCCATGTAAGCACCCACCAAAGCGTAAATGCCTGCCAATATACCTGCTAGCCCGGAAAGAGCCCGCACCCTGGAACTCCGCTCCATCAAAGTGCGTATCTCTGCAATGTCTTTAAGGTAATCCTGTTCTTTTTTCACAAAAAAGTACTTTGAGGTGCAAAGTTAATAGGGTTTTTCTTTGCGCCAAGAAAAAATCTCTACTTTTTCTAAAAACCGGGAAGTTTCTGCTTGTTCTAAACCTGTTCCTGTTCGTGGCGCAGGTGAAGTGTAAATTCAAACAGTATGTAATACAACACCCCCGCTGCAAACCAGCCCGGTTGAACATGCAGAATGGACGCCCAGTGCAGAAGGATAAAAGTCCTGACGGTACAACTGATGGGAAGGATGGCGTTGGCGGGAGTTTTTATGCTGACCGCACCGGCGCTACACTGCCCCCACACGGCAGTGGCCAAGGCCAATAACCACAACGCCCGGGAGAGTATTCCGCTTTTCACAAGAAAAGGTACGAAGGCTGCGAGAGCCAGCAAGGCCAGCAAATGGCCAAGCTTTACCGTTTTTTCCCAGCCAAATACCACAGGAAAAGTTCGGTACCCGGTGGCCCTATCTGCCTCAATATCCTTGAGGTATCCCATTAATACAAAATTGGCGTAGGCAAAGAATGTCATGGCGAGCAACCACCAAGGGAATCCCTCCGGCTTTTGAGCCATTGCGAGATAGCCCATAATTGGCAACAGGGTTACAATCCATGCATTGTAGGGCGGGCCGCCCCACCAATAACGTCTTTTGATGATGGTGTAGGTGGCAAGCCCGGCCACAGAAATCAATCCAATAGCCAAATTTAACGGATTCAGCCAGGTCAATATCCCGGCAGCCGCCATTAGTCCAGCTAAACTCACCGCCATTACATGAGCTCTAACCAACAACCCTTTCGACAGTGGCCGCTCCGGTGCAGAAAGACGGTCAGTATCCGTTTGAAAACAATCCGTCAAGGCCTGACCAAACCCGTATGCCAGGAAAAATGCCACAAAGCCCAACAACAACCTAGCCATGGAAGTCTCCGGAAAACGGCCAAACCCGACAGCCAGCCCCATCAACCCAGCAGAGCCGGATACGAACAACAGGTAAGGGCGCATTTGTATGAAATAATATCGCCAAAAATTCAGTTGCAGCGGCCTATATGCTTTCATGGCAAAATCTTTTGTGTTTTAGGTTGAATTTGTACTACAGAAAGCGCTCGGGGAATAATGGTACAATGTATATCGGCTGCCATTACCACCTCTCCATCCATCTCCAAGGGAAGCCAATGCCCCATGGTATCCACCTGCAACCGGCGGATATATGCCGAAAGGCGACCGGGTTTTCCGGAAAAAACACCCCGGCTGAGATCGTACAGCACCCCCAACAACGCTTTGCGACTAATATCCTCACAGATGTTCAGCCCGAGTTTCCCGTCATCGCAACGAATGGTTTGGTCGTAGAAAAAACCTCCGGACACATGCACACTCTTGAGTAAAGCGAGGTTGGCAAACCGGCCAAAAGTGCAAAAATCGTCCGTTTCAAGCCGCAACCGACTATTGCGATGCTGTAGGATTGTCTTGACTACGGCATATAGTATGGCCAAATTTACAAAGCGTCCTTTCAAGTGTTTCAGTATCCCATCCGGGTGGTTAAAGAGCCAATTGGCATTGGCGGTTACCCCCATACTAGCATTAATCAGGAAATAGCGGGTTTGCCGAAGACCGGAGTCATCTGTATATTGAATACAACCCACATCCTGCATTTTGGCCAATTCCGGAAGAATTCGGAGTGGCACGCCATGAATAAAATGGCGAAAGGGCTTATGGAAATCATTGCTTGAACCAAGGCCTATGGCGCCCAACAACAACCCTTTACCGGAGTGTTTCATCATCTCCTGGAGCAAATAGTGTACACTGCCATCCCCTCCGGCAGCAATCAGCATCTGATAACCTGCGGCAACCAGTGTATCCACGGTATGCTCGGGGTCAGTAACTTCCCATACGTCAATTGCCGAAGCCTTATCTTTCAATTGTTTCCGCACCTGCTTTTCCACAGTCATCCATTTCCGGGCAGCCCGCCCGTGATTGGCCCCTGGGTTGAGCAGGATGGCAATTGGGATTGACCGACTTTCCGGAAAAGCAGATGAGATTAGCATGGATAGATAATTATCAGGATATCCTTAAACACCTCAGCGGCCGGATACTCCCCGGAAGATTAACCCTGGAAATGCTTCCAGATACGCCCTACTGTCTCTGCTAAGTAATCAATATCTGCACGAGTATGATTGCACATCAGACTGATGCGGAATCGTTCTTGCTGAAGTGGCACGGCTGGATACTCTATGGCGTTTAGGAAGATGCCGGCATCGTGAAACAACAAATTCGCCTCCCGGATATTTATCTTTGGGGGAACCCTGAGTGCGATGATTCCACCCGCGGGAGGGTTCACCAATCCGAACGGTTCAAGCAGTTGGCCTGCATACTTTACATTTCGCAACAATTGCTCCTGTCGTTCCGGTTCATTTTGCATAACATCCAGACCAGCCAGTACTGCCGCCTGCACTGTTGGTGGAAGCGATGCTGAGAAAATATAGGACCGGGCATGATAGCGCATATACTCCACCAATTCGCGGGAAGCAGCCACAAAGCCACCGGAAACGGCAAACGTTTTGCTGAATGTGCCCATGGCCAGATTTACATCTTCCTCGCAGTGGAGATAATGCGCCGTACCGGCACCTCCTTTTCCAACTACACCGGTACCATGTGCATCATCGAGCATGAGATGCGCTCCATATCGCCTACATAAATTCACCAGCTCGTTTAATGGCGCCATGTCACCATCCATGGAATAAATACCTTCCACGCCAATAAAAATGTCCCCTTTGGTTTTTGCATTTTGCAACATGGCCTCCAGTACTACCAAATCGTTGTGCGGGAAAGATCTTGCATGTAGTTGTCCGAGTTTTATACCATCCAAAAAAGAAGCATGGCTTAACTCGTCGTAGAACAGCATGTCCTCATCTCTAACCAACGCGCCAAGCAGCCCGAGGTTAGCAGTATAGCCTGAGGAAAAAATCAGGGCTGCCTCCTTACCCTTTAGGGCCGCCAAACGTTCTTCCAGTTCAGCAGTAAGTTTAAGAAAACCGTTGAGCAATGGAGGACCGCCAATACCGGTACCGTATTTCGCGGCCGCCTGTAGGATTTTTTCCTTTACATAGGGATGGTTGGCCAAACCCAGGTAGTTGTTGGAAGCAAACATCAGCATAGGGCGAACTCGTCCGCTGAAAGGGTCTTCCACCATCACTTCCCGGTCTGCCGGCGACAAAATTTTGCGGCGATAGAGGATCTGGTGCTCTGATTGCATGTATTGCACTAAGCCCAGGAAACTTTTGGCCCGCAACATAAGCGGTTCATTTTGATGGAGTGCCTGCCATTCATGCAGGTTCAGGGCCACTCGGTTTTTTGTGGTTGCAGCCATGATTGATGTAGCATTTGGAGTTGTTGAAAATACTGGGCGGGATCATCGGCATTTCGTTCATAAATATTGGCAATTTCTTCCGGAAGAATCTCTATTCTGCGATTTTCCAGTGAAAAACTCACCCCTTCCTTTTCCCGGCAACGCCCCAAATACAGGAACTTCATACCGGCAGCATTTGCAAATTCGTAAAAGGCACGCAACAATTTTTCACTCACCGTAAACAAGAGCTCATACTCGCCATGAGGCCCCGCTGTCATAAACCATTCCGGAATATGGCTGGAGGCACAAATTGAGGCGGCGGTAGCATCTATAAAATCTTTAAAAGGTGTTTCCAAATAAAACCCATAAGGATTAACCTCAGCAAGTTGCGCCAACGCCGGAAAAAGACCGTCGCTGGTATCAATGCAACAAGCAGCAAAATCCTTAATCAACAGGCCTTGTCTGATTTTAGCCAAAGGGCGGTAGGGGAGCGTTTGGTGTTGAAATATTTTGGCAAAAGCATAAGCATTGCCATAACCCAGATAGCCACTGCAAAATAGTGCATCTCCGGGTTGACATCCTTTTCGCAACATAGGCCGGGAGGTTTTACCTATTGCGGTAATGGACACATCGAGTTGCCGTCCGTGGTTGGTGTCTCCACCCAGGAGCCAAGTATGATGATGAGCACATGCCTCCCGGATACCGCGGCTGAGTTGCTCTAATGCTGAACCCTCAAAACCCGGAGGAATCTGAAGCTGTAGCAATAATCCTATTGGCTCTGCCCCTACCGCCGCCATGTCGCTCAGGGAAGCATTGACGGCCGTCCAGCCAATCACATACGGATCATCGTATAATCCCGCCTGTATTTCATCCGCCAGGCCATCCACGGTCAACGCGAGCACTTCGCCACCCAATACGCCCGGGCGGATAAGCTCAGCGTCGGCCTCATACAGCTTGTTTATTTGATCCGGACTACGCCCGAAATTTTCCAGAAAACCCCGGACAAATTGATCTTCGAGCATCATAGCATTTAGTTTTTCTATATGGTCGTTCTGCCCTTTTTCGGCACGACGTCATCTCTTTTTACCAAAGGAATTGCCGTTCTGCCAAAACCCAACTCCTATGACGTTTTCCTATTTCATGGGTAATATTCTTAGAGGGGCAATTTAAGCTTCCTTGGAAAACCCGGGATTGATAAAAAACCCGCGAAATAGAGATTTTTATCATTGCGCCAGCCTGGGTTTCCTACAGCCGGTTCACGTATAGATATGCGTATTTACGCTCCTTTTTTGTCGGTTTAGTTTTGTCGAAAGAAAAATGCCATTAAACTGTAGCCGGGTAGGTTTTGTCTGTTTTTGTAAGGATTAACTTTTGAATAGCCCCTATAAATATTTGTGCGCCTTAACTTTGACGAAAAACACATGGCCTTGACCCGAAAAATACTGGTTTTCTTGTTTTTGAATAGTACCCTTGCTTCCGTAGCGCATGCATCAGGTGTAGCTGGAGAAGTACGAAGTACAACTGGAGAGGCGCTGCCTTTTGCCGCCATTTTTGTAAAGGAAACCGGCTCCGGCACAGTCGCCAACGAAGATGGGTATTATGAAATCAGGCTTCAACCCGGCAAATATTCCCTCGTGTTTCAATTCCTGGGGTTTGAATCCGTCCAACGGGAGGTTTCCGTAGGAAGCGGTCCTTTCACCATGATGGATATTCAACTGAAAGCCCAGGTGGTCGAGTTGCGCGAGGTGGAGGTCTCCAGCAAACAGGAAGACCCTGCATACACCGTCATGCGGAAGGCCATCGCCAAGGCCGGCTTTCACCGCCAGCAAATTGAAAGCTACACCGCAAAGGTTTATGTCAAAGGTTCCGGACGTCTGAAAAGTGCCCCTTTTTTCATTCGCGGAGAACTTAAAAAAGAAGGTATTGACTCCTCGTTTGCCTTCGTCAGCGAGTCTGTCAGTCAGATTGAGTATAAAAGACCCTCTACCTTTAAGGAGACGGTCATCAGCATCCGAAAACAGGGCAATGACAATAACAGTAGCCCCGCCCCATTTCTCAACGGCAGCTTTTACGAGCCTGAAATTGCTGAAATCATCTCCCCGCTTTCTCCCAAAGCATTTGCCTATTATAAATTCAAACATGCCGGCTACTTTATGGATCGCGGCTACGGCGTTAATAAAATTCAGGTTATCCCGAGAAGCAAAGGCGACAACCTTTGTGAAGGGTTCTTGTATATCCTTGAGGATTACTGGAGTATTTACAGCCTTTCACTCCAAAGCTACAAGTCGGGCATAACCATCCAGATTGACCAAACCTTTGCGCCAATCAAAGCGGAAGTCTGGCTTCCTATTAAATACCAGATTGGCGGTGAAGGCTCCTTTTTTGGCGTTGGCTTTGAATACAACTACATCGCTACCGTGAGCGATTACCAAATCGAACTGAACCCGGCCCTCGAGGCTTCACTCACCGTGGTAGATGAAAAAAAAGATCCTGAAAATGCTAAAACCATCAAAAAATCCAATTCCGACGCTTTCCGAAATAACAGTGCCGAGCAAAAACTCGCCGCAGGCAAGGAATTAACTGCTAAAGAGCTTCGCCAGATTGTGCGCGACTACGAACGAGAAGACCGTAAAGTTCGGGAGTCCGAGGCTCCTGACTCTCTCATAGGGCTGACGGCTATATCAGACTATACTATTGATTCCTCGGCCTATCAGCGCGATTCGGCCTACTGGACGGTCGTCCGACCTGTTCCGCTTACTCCTTATGAAATAAAAGGTTACAAGCTGGTGGATAGCATCGCGCTGGTTGAAGCTAAGGATGCTGCCCTCCGTGACTCGCTAGGCATTGCACAGGATACCGAAGAAAGCGAAGAGCAAGATCGCAAAGGGTTTAAAGCACATCACCTGTTGTTTGGCGGGAGCTATCAGCTCAGCCCCCGAAGCACCCTAAGCTTCAGCCCCTTGGTGAGCCATATCAATTTCAATCCGGTTGAAGGTTTTCATACCTGGACCAATATGCGTTTCAGCACTTCTTACTCCAAAAAAAGCCGTCTCATTTTCGACCTCAGTCCCCGATATGCCGTGGCACCCAATACATTCAGCGCAAAAGGCGGTGTGGAGTACAGGGTGGGCAAACCACGAGCGCTCAACATCCTCCGGATAGAGGGCGGGCGTTATATTTTTCAGTTTAATGCCCAAAAGCCAATCAGTGAACTGGCCAACACTATTAGCAGCCTCCTTTACGAGCGCAATTTTATTCGATTGTATGAAAAGGACTACTTTGCTACCAGCTTGCGATTCCCGCTAAGTGATAAGATTACCCTGCGCGCTGGGGCGGAATGGGCTCAGCGCTTCCATCCTGAAAATCGGACTACGCAGGTTTGGTTGAATGATGAAGACCGGAGCTATGACTCCAACATCCCTTCTAATGAAACCTGGCCCGGGCCGCCCGCAGGCGCAGAAAAGGCTTTTCTGCTTCGCGCCTCCATTACGGCAAGGCCTTGGCTAAAGTACCGTATGCGAAATGGAGAGCGGCAGATGATTCGCAACAGTTCACCCACCATTGGCCTAAGCTATCGGAAAGGCATAGAAGGGGTCTTGGGCAGTATCACCGACTATGACCACGTGGATATAAGCTTTCAGCATCGCTTCAAAGCAGGGGCTGCCGGAAATATGGATGTCAAAGCAGAGTTTGGGTGGTTTTTGAACAACACGTACGCCGGTTTTGCCGATTACAGGCATTTCATGGGCAATCGCCTGCCGGTAGTGACTTCAAATCCTGTGGGCAGTTATCGCCTGCTTGACTACTACGCCTACAGCACGGATGACCGCTA
>CAYTNI010000050.1:0-12899 GCA_964439115.1 uncultured Saprospiraceae bacterium | reverse complement strand
GGTCTTCAGTGAGTTATTTATGGATCCGGACTACCCGCTGGCAAGCACCCTCACTCGCAAAGTCCAGGCCGCGGGTTTCCGTCTCAAAGAGCAGATCGGTAATTTCTTCTACTACACATTGATTTTTGAAAAGGGTTTAGGCCGTCAAGTCGGAATAATACTGTGTATGTCGTGAAGTATGGTGTTTTTCAGGTAATTTTGCCGTTATTATCAGACGCATCGCACATTCAAAATGAAGTTACCCGTAAAAGTTTTCAAATTTGGCGGCGCCTCGCTCAAGGATGCCGATTCCATCAAGAATGTAGTTTCTATTCTGCAGCGTTTCCGTAGTGAAAGGCTCATTATCGTAGTTTCGGCCATGGGTAAGACGACCAATGCACTCGAAAAGGTGGTGGAGGCCCACAATGAGGGGGATACGGCCAGGGCGCGTCGTTTGCTGGAGGAGATAAAGGTGGCGCATTACGCCATTATGGATGCGCTGTTCGAGCAGGGCCACGAGGCTTATGCGCTGGTCAACGATACCTTTGTAGAAAGTGAGTGGGTGCTTGACGAGCCGCCGCACCAGCATTACGATTTTATGTATGACCAGATTGTCTGCGTGGGCGAATTGGTATCTTCCAGAATTGTAGCGGCATACTTTAATCGGTGCGGGCTTCCCACGCAGTGGCTGGACGCACGGGACATCATCCTTACCGATGATATCTATCGGGAGGGCTGGGTACAGTGGGAAGAAACCCAGGAGCGGTTTGACCACAAAGTGCCGGCGATGCTGGAGCAGCCGGGATTTGTGCTCACGCAGGGGTTCATTGGTTCCACCAGCGAGAATTTTACGACTACACTCGGTCGGGAGGGTTCAGACTACACTGCGGCCATTTTTTCGCATCTCAGTGATGCGCAGAGCATGACCATCTGGAAGGACGTGCCGGGAGTATTGACTGCTGATCCCCGCATTTTCGATAATGTTGCCAAGCTCGATCGCCTTTCTTACAAGGAGGCTATTGAGATGACCTATTATGGCGCCACCGTCATTCATCCCAAAACCATCAAGCCGCTGCAGAACAAAAGCATCCCGCTCTATGTGAAGTCTTTTATCAATCCTGACGGAGAAGGTACGGTTATTTCCGGTGATGCCGAGGAGATTTACCCTCCGATTGTAACGGTAGAGCGCAACCAGGCGTTGATGCAGATCTCCACGCGCGATTTCTCTTTCGTGGCGGAGCATCATATCAGCCAATTATTTATTAAAATCGCTGATCAGCGTCTGCAAGTGAATATGATGCAAAATTCAGCCATCAGCTTCAGCGTTTGTGTCAATGATATTGATGATAAAGTACTGCGGTTTATTGAACAGATTGACAAGGACTTCAAGGTGATTCTCGACAGGGACCTTCAATTGATTACCGTGCGTCACTACACGGAACCGGTGTTGCAAAATCTGCTCAATGGCAAAATTGTGTTGCTGGAAGAGCGCAGCCGTGGTACGGTACAGGTGGTAGTCAAAGACGTGCCGGTAATCAACTGGAAACCGTAATCAACTGCAAAATAAGCGATTATGTCCAACCTCATTGTTCGGCTTCACAACGCTCAAATCCAGCAGGATGAACGGGTCGTTTTGCGGGATGTATCCATGACCATATCGAGGGGAGAGTTTGCCTATATGATTGGCAAAACAGGCAGTGGCAAATCCAGCTTATTGAAGGTTCTTTATGGCGCCTTGCCCTTGCGTGCCGGCGAAGGAGAGGTTGCCGGGTTTAATTTAACGAAGCTGAACCGCCGGCAGATGCCCTTCCTGCGCCGCAAGTTGGGCGTGGTGTTTCAGGATTTCAACCTCTTGAACGATCGCAGTGTGGAGGAAAATCTTCAGTTTGTACTTCGTGCCACGGGCTGGAAATACGAAAGTGGTATTAAGGAACGCATCCAGGAGGTGCTGGCAAAGGTGGGGCTTTCGGAAAAATTGAAAAGTATGCCCCACGCCCTCTCCGGCGGTGAGCAGCAACGCGTAGTGATTGCGCGTGCCTTGCTCAACCAGCCAGAGCTGATTATTGCCGATGAACCGACAGGGAATCTCGACCCCGATACCTCTGATGAAATCCTACAGCTCCTGCGCAACCTGGCTCGACACAGCCAGACGGCAGTATTGCTTGCCACTCACGATTATCGCATTATTGAAAATTTTCCGGCTCGTATTATTCGGTGTATTGCCGGTAAAATCGTGGAGGAAAAATCTTTTGGTAAATAATATTCCTCGTTATGCCCATCTCAAAATTCATTTTAGCATACCTGCTCACCTCTCTGGTGTTTTTCGCTATTGACATGGTTTGGCTCGGCCTCCTTGCCAAAGGACTTTACCAGCGCATGTTGGGTCCCCTTTTGGCCGAGCAGGTAAATTGGGCGGCGGCGCTGATTTTCTATTTCCTTTTCATCGGCGGTATTTTCATTTTTGCCATCCTGCCTGCCTTGGAAAAGGAATCCTGGCGCTACGCCTTGCTCTACGGATGCCTGTTCGGATTTTTTACCTATGCCACCTATGACCTCACCAACTTGGCAACACTTAAAAACTGGCCTTTACAGTTGGTTTTTATTGATATCGCCTGGGGCATGGTACTGACGGGCAGTGTGGCCATTGCCGGCTACTTTATTACCCTCAATGTATGGAAATGAGCCTTTGGAGTGTGCTCCCTGGTCTCCTGCTATTAATTTGGATCTACGCCACGGGGATATTCATGTTGTCCTTGATATTACGTCGGAATGACATTGCCGATGTGGCCTGGGGCGCAGGTTTTGTAGTGATAGGTGGCTGGTTCCTTTTTCGTGGGGTAACACATTCAACTTTTATGTGGGTTTTTGCGCTCGTTGTCCTGTGGGCTTTGCGCCTGGCTTTGCATATTGGCTTGCGGTTGAAAGGCAAACCGGAGGATTTCAGGTATCGGCAGTGGCGCGAAGCATGGGGTAAGACCTTCCTGTGGCGCAGTTACCTCCAGGTGTATTTGTTGCAGGGCGCGTTTATGTTGGTCGTGGCAGCGCCTATAGTTGCTGCAGGAATAGGCACCGATACGGATGGATGGTGGGCGCGTTTGGTTAAATTTTCAGGCGTACTGATATTTGGCATCGGCATGTTCTTTGAAACAGTAGGCGATTATCAGTTGTCGCGGTTTTTAAAACAACGCAAAGATAAAGAGGCCGTTCTGGATTCGGGTCTGTGGCGATATACCCGGCATCCCAATTACTTTGGAGAAATCCTCGTGTGGTGGGGCATTTTTCTGGCTGCATTGCCCGTGAATGGAGGTTGGTGGTCGGTGATTGGGCCACTTACCATCACCTATTTACTGGTATTTGTATCCGGCGTGCCCATGCTGGAGCGCAGGTATGAGGGACATAAGGGATATCAAGCCTATAAAAAGCGAACCAGTGCGCTTATTCCGAGGCGTCCACGTTCCTGAGCCATGAAAAATATTATCTTTACTTCCCACTGAAAAAACAACCAGATGACATTAAAATTTTGTGGCGCAGCGCGCGAGGTTACCGGCTCCTGCCATTTGCTGACACTGGAAAACGGATTCACGATCCTGTTGGACTGCGGGCTTTATCAGGGTGGGTCCTCCAAAATGCGCGACTTCAACAGCCAGTGGATGTTCGATCCTGCAAAAGTGGATTGTCTTATCCTCTCCCATGCGCATATTGACCACAGCGGTCGCATTCCGTATCTCGTTAAATCCGGTTTTTCCGGTCCTATTCACGCCACTCATGCTACCCGAAGTCTTTGTGCCATCATGTTGCTGGACAGTGCCAAAATCCAGGAGCGCGACTCGGAATACTACAGCAAACACAGGGGGTCTCAGGATCCTTATCCACCGCTATATGTCGCAGATGATGTGGAGGCCGCCATGCAATTGTTTACCACTTACAGCTATCAGCGCTGGTTCAAAGTACATGACGACGTAGAGGTTTTGTTTAGGGATGCCGGCCACATCCTCGGCAGTGCAAGCGTAACCCTGAAAATACGCGAAAACGGTAAAACCATTTACCTGGGCTTTACCGGCGATATCGGCCGTCCGGACCGACCCATACTCAGAGACCCTCAGCCCATGCCCGAGGTGGATTATCTGATTTGCGAGAGTACCTATGGCGATAAGGATCATTTGGAACAGCCCCAGGAGGTGGAGCGATTTTTGAATATCATCATTGACGCATGTCTGAAACGACGCGGCAAACTCCTGATTCCTGCTTTCAGCGTGGGCCGAACCCAGGAGATTGTCTATATCCTCGATCAGTTGGAAAATGCCGGACGACTGCCGCATCTACCCGTCTTTGTGGATAGCCCGATGGCCGTTAATGCGACTACCGTCTTTGGTACGCATCCGGAGTGTTACGACGAGCATCTTCAACAGTATTTATTGACAGATAGTAACCCTTTTGGCTTCAGTAACTTATATTATATCCGAAACCTTGACGATTCCAAAAGTCTCAATACTATTGACGAACCGTGTATTATCATTTCCGCAGCAGGGATGATGAATGCCGGGCGCTCAAAACATCACCTGTTCAATAGCGTGGATAACCACCGCAACACCATTCTACTTGTTGGATATTGCTCCCCGGAAACCCCGGGCGGGAAGCTGTTGGCAGGGGCTACTGAAATCAAACTTTTTGGACAGATTAAGCCCGTTAAAGCGCGTATTGAAATCATGGATTCCTTTTCTGCGCATGCGGATCGCCGCGAAATGGTAGATTTTCTCAAAGTTCAAAGGCGGCGGCAACCGAAAATATTCCTCGTACACGGTGAAATTGAACGTCAGGAAGCTTTTAAGGCTTTTCTGGGCGAAAACGGTTTTGGAGATGTAGAAATCCCTCTACTCGGCGAAGAGTACGATATTCAATGATACAATGAAGCAGGTTTTTTCGGGTATAAAAGTGGTGGAACTCGCCTCGGTACTCGCCGGCCCTGCAGTAGGTCTTTTCTTTGCAGAATTGGGGGCGGAGGTCATCAAGGTGGAGAATAAAAACACCGGTGGGGACGTGACCCGATCCTGGAAATTACCCGGCGAAAACCCTTCAGACAGCCAGTCTGCATACTACGCCTGCGTCAATTGGGGCAAGACGTCCTGGATGTGCAATCTCGAGGATGACCACGACCGACAGCGCGTACTCCACGAGATCGCATCTGCCGATTTGGTCATCAGTAATTTCAGGCCGGAGGTTGCCCGAAAATTTGGGATGGATGCCGTGACGCTCAGGCAAAAGCATCCCCGCCTGATTTACGGCGAAATTACAGGTTTCGGACCTGACAATCCCCTTCCCGCATTTGATGTGGTGTTGCAGGCGGAGGCGGGATTTTTATTCATGAATGGCACGCCGGAGGGCGACCCCGTAAAGATGCCTGTTGCCTTGATTGACCTGTTAGCGGCACATCAGCTCAAGGAAGGTTTGTTAATTGCCCTGTTAGAACGGGAACGAAGCGGGAACGGTGCATTTGTGACGGTTTCCCTTTTGGATGCCGCCATTGCCTCCCTGGCTAATCAGGCTACCAATTGGCTTATTGCCGGACATATCCCGCTGCGTATGGGAAGCCTGCATCCCAATATTGCACCTTATGGGGATATTTTTCAAACCCGCGACGGCAAATCGGTGGTGATGGCGGTGGGCAGTGATCGGCAATTTTCAGCTTTATGCGCATGCCTGGGTATTCCGGAAGTTGCCGATGAGGAGCAGTTTTCTACCAATGCAGCGCGACTTCGTCACCGCGAGGCGCTATGTACGACATTGGCAGAGGCGATTGCCGGGCATGAAAGGGCTGCGCTTATGGAAAACCTTCACCGGGCGGGCGTGCCCTGTGGAAGTATTCGCAACATGAAAGAGGTTTTTGAAATGCCGGCTGCCCGCGAATTGTTGCTCGAGTCCTACTCTCCTGAAGGAGTGCGGACGCTGCGCCCCAGAACAGTAGTATTCCGATTGGAGTAGCTATTCTTCTGACAACCTGTCCATCCTGTAATTCAACTGCGCCATCCACACACCGAGCAGCGTCCAGCCGATGATGGCAGGGTAGAAAACCATTCGCATGGTATTATCCAGGTCTTCTCCGCCCAGAGCCGGATTCCCACCGGCGCCGGGATGCAGGCTGTCTGTAAGTCTGGGAATTACAAAAATAAGAGGGATAAGTGCTGCAAAAGCAAAGAGGTTGTACACGGCTGCGAGTCGGGCTTGCCGCTCTGAGTCAGTAAATGCCGCACGAAGTATGAAATAAGCGATGTAAATAAAGAGGGCTATGGCCGTCATATTCTGTTTGACATCCCAACTCCAGTAGGCGTTCCAGGTGTGTTTTGCCCAAATAGCCCCGGTTATCAGGCCTAAAACGCCGAAAAGTACGCCAACACGGGTGAATGCGGCGGCGCGATGGTCATCCTCTGCCTGGAAATGCCGAAGGTATCGGGCACTATGCCACACCGATGGTAGAAACAGTAGTATCATGGCGAACCACAGCGCAACGTGGAAATAAGTGTTTCGAATGGTTTCGTAGAGAATATTGCGGAAGGGAAAGCGGATGCCTTCCGGCCCTAGGTGCAGATTCTGGATTGGCGATTGCGGCCAGATGGCCGCCCCGGCTACAGAATCAGCACTTTCCTGAGTGATAGAGACGGCGCTCGGAAGCACAGAAGGGCCATCTGTCGGATTGTCGAGAATCAGCGACATGGCGGTGGTGGTGCTCTTTATGGGCAGGATGGCCGGAATATCGAAAATCAGCTCGAGCTTCGTCTCTGAAATGGGCTTGACGGAGCTTGCGGCCATGGCATGGGTATTATCTAATTTGAGCCACGCGCGGAGGTTTGATCCCCCCTGGAGATAAAAGGAATTATATCCTGTGACTTCCAATTTGACTTCGGTGCCAGCCTTAAGAAGTTGGGGGTAAGCGCTGAGAATGCCGGGTTTAAGAGGGGAGAGCAGACCTGCGGTCAGGGCATAGATGACCAACAGAACGCCGAGTGCTTTCCACCAATGGCGCCGCAGAGGGCTCTTTTTGACGGTTGAATTCATTATATCTGACGTGTACATTTGAATAATGGAAGATTATCCACCGAGCCGATAGAGGGCCCGCAGGGATACAAAATAGCTGAAAAAGCGATCTACAGCAACATTGCCTTGTCCGGAAGCGGGAGTGGAATCCATGGGTAGGATGGCTCTTGTCCAACGCATGTCAAGGCCCCATCGGTTTTCAAAAAGCCAGGTTACACCCAGAAGACCACTTAGTCCATTAGGGTCGAGGATGTAGTTGGAGGATATTTCCACCCCGCCGATGTCGCGGATGCGGTAATCAATCAGCCGGCTGTAGGACAGCCCTGCGGCGAGCTGGAATTTCCATTCGGAAAGCATGAGCATAACCGGTACTTCCACCATGTTCAGCCTGATGCGGTCGTAAGGGCGGGAAAAAGGGTCGCCCGGCACCCGGTCGGAGCCTTGCTGGGAATACAGAAATTCGACACCAAGCCTGAGTTTTTTAGAGAGGTCTGCAGAGGTTCGCATACCTGCGTTGAGCCCGGGTTGATGGTATCCCGCAAGGTCATCCCCATGAATCTGCCCCATATTCAGCCCGGCGAGAAGGCCGGCCTGGAATCGCTGCGCGGAGGTAGAAGTAGCCAGGGTAAGGAGTGTCAGGTAAATGCCAAAAAACAATACGCGCCTCATATCATACGATTTTGTGCAAAAGTAGCAAAAACGAGCTTGAATGACCTATCTTTGCAGAGTACAATTGGCGTTTTGGTTATGTTCAAGTTTACCGCGCACAACCTCAAAAAATTGGAGTCCCTATTTGAAGAGTTGGGATATACCGTTCGCTACGAAAAAGGCAACTTCCAATCAGGCTACTGCGTGGTGGAAGACCGGAGGATTGCTGTAATCAATAAGTTTTTCAATACCGAAGGGCGAATCAATTGCCTGCTGGATATTCTGGCCGGTATTGAAACCAGCGAATCCCTCATGTCAGAAAAATCAGCCAGATTGTACAAGGAAATCCTCCGGGCACAGGAAACTGAAACACCAAATTAAATATAAACGCCATCGAACTCAAGGTCAAATTTCTGGGTACCGGTACCTCTCAGGGCATTCCACTGATTGGATGCCGCTGTGAAGTTTGCCTTTCGGAAGATGCCCGGGATCAGCGCCTGCGATCATCCGTGCTGCTGGAGTATAGCAATAACCGCATAGTCATTGACTGCGGCCCGGATTTTCGCCAGCAGATGCTGCGTGCCGGTGTAGATCGGCTCGACGCCATCCTGCTTACCCATGAACACAACGACCATGTTGCCGGCATTGACGACGTGAGGCCTTTCAACTTCCTGCAGCGCACCGATATGCCCGTTTATGCTACCGCCCACGTAGGACAGGAATTGCGCAGCAGATTCCCCTACGCTTTCGAGCTCAATCCCTATCCCGGAGCACCTCGGTTGCTATTACAGGAAATTTCTGCCAGTCAGCCCTTCCGCATCTCCGGTATCCCTTTCATCCCCATCGAAGTGTGGCATGGTACCTTGCCTGTACTTGGCTTCCGAATTGGAGATTTTGTGTATTTGACCGATATGAAAACCATTTCCGCAGAGGAAGCCGAAAAATTAAGCGGTTGTCATACGCTTGTGGTGAATGCCTTACACCATAAACCCCATTATTCACACCTCAACCTGGAGGAGGCACTGGAGTTTATTCATCGTATCCGTCCACAAAGAGCGTACCTGACGCATATTAGCCACCACATGGGACTTCATCAACAGGTCGAACTGCCTGCCGGTATCGAATTAGCCTGGGATGGGCTTTCTCTGGAAGTACCTCTTCCCGTAACACAATAAATGTATTTTAAAAAAATCGTATATGTCCAGAACGGATTATTTGACTTTGGGGATTGTCGTCATTTGCATCGCTGCCCTTGCATTTCTGATTTACAAAATCGTTTCCCTTCCATCGGATGCACCATCGGATGTCTCTATGGAAGCTGTCAACCCCACTCCAATGGAAGCTGATACCTCCGACTATTACACTTACGATACCGAAGGAGACCCGGAATTTGAATCGGATACCATAGGCGATGATGTAGATGACGATGGAGAGTTTACCGCCATCGACGATGTGCCTGATTCCGGCAATAATCCATCTGTTTCAGGATCATCCAAAACTCCCGAACCCAAGTCCAATCCAGTTGTTGCTGAAGGCGATTATATGGTGTTGGCAGGTTCATTCACCATTAAGTCACATGCCGAGAACGCGGTTCGTGACCTCCAAAAAAAGGGGTATGCCAATGCTTCTGTCGAAATTTTCGACCGAGGTAAGTATGCGGTTGCTCTGGTAGATCGTTTTGATACTGAAGCCGAAGCAGCAGCACTGGTTAAAAAGCTTCGCCAGCAGGGTTTCGATGCGATAGTACACAAAAAGAGATAGTTTTCGAATACCTCTTCGCTTTTTTGCCGCCCATTTGCCCAACCAAACATGGAACCAATCAGCGTATTTGATATGCTCAAAATCGGTGTGGGGCCTTCCAGCTCCCACACCCTTGGCCCCTGGCGTGCCGCACAACGTTTTGTAGAAGAACTGGAGGCGCATCAACTTACCAATGCAGTAGCTAAGATAGAGGTACATTTATATGGTTCCCTGGCATTGACTGGAAAGGGCCACGGAACGGATATCGCCGTGCTGCTTGGGCTTTCCGGTCAGGACCCGGTGACCATTCCCGTGGAGGATGTCCGGGAAATACCGGCCAGGGTCCGCCGGGATAAAATCCTGCCCCTCGGCGGAAACCGGCACATTGCATTTGACCCTGAAACGGATATCGTATTTTGGTTTTTTCAGTCCCTGCCTTTTCACGCCAATGGCATGACTTGTAAGGCTTTTGATGGTATGGGTGAACTTAGTCATGAGGCTACTTATTACTCCATCGGTGGTGGTTTTGTGGTAAAAGAGGGGGAATCTCATAGTCAAAGCACCATTACATTGCCTTATCCCATTGAAAGTGGCGCTCAACTGGCCTCTTATTGTGCCCGGCGTGCCTGCGCAATATGGGAAATCGTATATGACAACGAGCTAAGCTGGCGCCCTGCAGCAGCGACGCGGGCGGGGCTTTTGCGGATCTGGCAGGTCATGAAAGAATGTGCCTTTAATGGATGTCATACACCGGGCGTGTTGCCGGGAGGGTTGCAGGTAGTGCGCAGAGCCCCTGAATTGCATGCCAAACTGATGGGCGCGGCGGAGTATAGCGATGCTGATGGCTGGATTGAGGCTATTCGCAGCCGAACTTGCAGTTTTAATGATGTCCTCAAATGGATAGGTTGCTTTGCCATGGCTGTCAATGAGGAAAATGCCAGCTTTAGCCGGGTGGTTACTGCTCCGACCAACGGGGCGGCCGGTGTCATCCCTGCGGTGTTGTTGTACAGAGTCTGCTTTTCTGATATACCGGTACGAGAGGAGGACATTGTACGATTCCTCATGGTTGCCGGAGAGATGGGTAGTATTTTTAAGAAGGGCTCTACGATTTCTGCCGCTATGGGCGGTTGTCAGGCAGAAATTGGCGTATCTTCTGCCATGGCTGCCGCGGCGCTTACCGAAGCGTTGGGGGGCTCACCTGACCAGGCACTCATGGCGGCTGAAATCGCCATGGAACACCATCTGGGACTGACTTGCGACCCTATCGGCGGGCTTGTACAGATTCCCTGTATTGAGCGCAACTCTATGGGCGCGGTAAAGGCAATCACCGCCGCGCATATCGCCGTGGAAAGCGATCCTTCCAAGGCCAAAGTATCCCTCGACAGCGTAATTAAAACCATGTGGGAAACGGCTAAAGATATGAATTCCAAATACAAGGAAACTTCCCAGGGAGGTCTGGCCGCTCAAATATCCATTATGGTACCGGAGTGTTGACAGCTTATTCGGTGGTACAATCCAAAAGTCGTTGGCGTATTTCCGGCATGGGCACATAGCCGAAATCATTGCCCCAGGCAGAATTGATATAATTGATGATATTGGCAATCTGGAACTCTGTCAGTTGTGGAATGCCGGCCATGGGTTCACTGTACATAATGCCATTTACGCGAATACTGTCTGCAAGGCCATTCCGAATAATACAGGCCATACCTGCCGGGTCTTTCGCCACGTAATCGGCACCGGCGAGCGGCGGTATCACACCTCTCAACCCAAGTCCATCATCCATGTGACAGGAAGCGCAATGCGTCCGGTACAAGGCCTCCCCCTGTGGAAATGGCTTTTTCTGGCAGGCGTTACTCCCCCAAAAAGCCACCACAATCAGGGCCACCACAATAAGCATACTGGAACGTTGCATAATGGTATTTTTGCATTCAATAAACCATGGGCCACTATGTATGGTTTTCAAAACGGAAAACATTGTCCATGAAAATTGATATTCTCGCCATTGGCGTGCATCCCGACGACGTAGAACTTGGAACCAGTGGTACGCTGCTCAAACATATTGCCATGGGAAAAACCGTGGGGCTGCTCGACCTCACTCGTGGGGAACTGGGTACGCGGGGAACCGCCGATATCCGAGATATAGAGGCGGCCGAATCCGCAAAACGCATGGGAGCGGTCTTTAGAAAACAAATTGGTCTCGAGGATGGCTTTTTTACCGGTTCTAAGGAGGCAATTTTGCGCATAATTCACATTATAAGGTTGCACCAACCTGAAATCATACTAGCCAATGCGCTGGAGGATCGCCATCCTGACCACGGTCGCGCAGCCAAGCTAGCTGCCGATGCCTGTTTTTATGCCGGCCTGGCCAAAATTATCACTGTGGATGAACAGGGCAATGCACAACAGCGCTGGCGCCCCAAAGCACTTTACCACTACATTCAGGACCGCAACCTCAAACCCGACTTCATCGTGGATATCACCGACTTCATGGAGGCCAAAATTGTGCTGGTCAAGACTTTTAAATCTCAGTTCTTTATTGAAAAAGGGGATGAGCCGTTCTCTGCGGAACTTTCTACGCCAATCTCCGGAGCGGATTTTATGGATTTTCTGTACGCCAAAGCCCGAGCGTACGGTCGCGAGGCAGGTTTCGAATATGCGGAGGCATTCAACGTGGCCCGCGTACCCGGTGTCAAGGATTTGTTTGACCTTGTTTAGGTATGCTTCCCGGATGCATGATCCCGCTTAAACCCATAGGGACAATGTCGGCAGCCGTTTTGGCAACAATAGCCGCGACGCTTTAAATAATAAGCGGTAAACACATAACGACCATGCTCTATGTAATAGTGCAATCCTTCCTGCAGAGGCTCAGTTTGTTGCCGGCGGAAAGTATCTTCAGGGGTCTTCTTGCTGTTCATATTTCAGGCTCGCGCAAACTGTGGATATCGGCTCTTTACCCATTCGAAAACACCAAACAACATCCCGGCATATACCAAATCACCCAATACGGTATTGCTGAAAAATGGAAGGGCCATGCCGTAACACGCGGCAAGCCCCGCAAGGTTTTGTGGATACTGGGCACTGCCAAGCCATACTGCGAAATTAGTGACTATGAAAAAAAGTACCGAAGAAGCTAAGGCTGAGCCACCTACACGGAGCATACTTACCTTGCGGAGCGAAACCATGCCCATCAGGCTAATCAGAAAAAACGAGGCATACACCCAAAGTGATCCAAACCATTGAAAACCATCATAATATTCCGGGAACATCCGGGCATACACGACATTATTGAGAAATAAATCACTCAACCACATGGCCACGAACGGAACGACCGCCGCAAGCCATTTCTGATTAAAATAAGCAGCCCCAAAAAGTGCAATGGCGCCGATAGGCGTAAAATTGTGCGGGTGCGGAATTATTCTGCTAATGACTGCAAGGGCTATAAGGCCAATAAGGAGGGCGTTTCTGGTCAGGAGTCCGGACATGTAACTTGGTTTTAACAACAA
>CAYTNI010000049.1:0-13017 GCA_964439115.1 uncultured Saprospiraceae bacterium | reverse complement strand
TGTGCCATCTGCTTTATCTTTACCACTCACCTCATCTCATACAACCATGAAAAAGAGTACGCGAAGAAAATTCCTGCAACAAACCGCTATCGCCAGCGCCGGTGCCATGATTGTGCCAAGGTATGTGTTGGGCGGCCCGGGCTATACCGCACCCAGCGACCGACTTCAAATCGCGCTGGTTGGCGCGGGCGGCAAGGGCGAAGACCATATCCGCAACCTCAAAAACAGCCAGCATATTGTTGCCCTGTGCGATGTGGATGACCGGCGGGCCGCAAATGCCTACAATACCCTGCCAAAAGCAACACGTTTCAAAGACTATCGCAAAATGCTCGACAACATGGGGTCTGAGATTGATGCCGTGATGGTGACCACCCCTGACCATACGCATGCAATGATTACCCTCGCCGCCATGGAAGCCGGCAAGCACGTCTATGTGGAAAAGCCGCTCACGCACAATATCGCAGAAGTAAGACAGCTTCAGGAAGCAGCCAAAAAGTTTCCGGTAGTTACCCAAATGGGCAACCAGGGTGCCTCGATGGGCTGCAACGCCGAGGTGGCCGAATGGATCGGCGCAGGGGTTATTGGGAAAGTCAATCGCGTACATGTGTGGACCAACCGACCTGTATGGCCGCAGGGAGTGCCCGCACCAACAGCAGCAGATGCCATCCCGGAGGGATTAGAGTGGGATTTGTGGCTGGGTCCGGCCGCCTCTCGCCCCTTCAGCAACGCTTATTTGCCCTTCCGCTGGCGCGGCTGGTGGGACTTCGGCACCGGAGCATTGGGCGATATGGGTTGCCATCTCATGGATGTGCCTTATCGGGCGCTCAAGTTATCTGCTCCTGTCGCAGTAGAGGCCAACGCTACTACGGTGTGGTCAGGAGATTTTGTGGAGGCCAATTATCCGCAAAGCTGCCCGCCTTCTTCCATTGTCAAGTACGACTTTCCGGAGCGCGGAGAGTTGCCGGCATGTGAACTTTGGTGGTACGACGGCGGTGTTCGGCCAATGCGCCCCGCAGAACTGGGGCCAAACGAACCTTTTGGCACCTGGGATGGCGGGGTGTTGTTTGAAGGGTCAAAGGGCAAGTTGCTCTGTGGTATTTACGGTCAAAATCCAACCTTACTGCCCACGGCGAAGATGAAAGATTTCAAACCGCCCAAACCCAGCCTGCCAAGGTATAAAGACTCGCATCAGATGGTTTGGGTCAATGCCTGTAAAGGGGAAGGCCAAGCATCCTCACCCTTTGAATATGCCTGTCCGCTTACGGAAATACTGCTCATCGGCAACCTGGCGGTGCGGTGCTATGATACGAAGGCGCTGCAACCCGGCAAAACACCGACCTCATGGGCGCCCTACGACTACCCCGGCAGGGTTCGGCTCGAATGGGATGCTGAAAATATGCGGGTAAAAAATCTGGAAATGGCCAATCGGTACGTGGGCCGAGGCGATCGTTGATGACCAATTAGTACTCAGCCATCAAGGTATAGGTTATTCCCAGGCCGAATCTGCTGTACCAGTCGTTGGTTTCAGGGTTGCCTCTTTGGCTGACGCCGTCTAAGTAATCGGAAAATACAGCCCTTTGGCTAAACTCACCCGTCAGCGTAAGCCTCTCGCTCAAAACGAAACGAAGACCGAGCGTCATCGGAATAGAAAAAAAGGTGTTTTGGTCATCTGGCTCCGGGCTCACCATATTCTGCGTGGAGAGTGAACTGATTTTGGCTTCTGCGAAAGCCACACCAATTCCGGACGCTATATAAGGCGAAACGCGGGGAAAGAATAACCCCGCCGCATTAAGGCGTGGTTTACCCCATGGGTGATATTGTACATTAGCGGCGAGTTCCAGCAGACCGGCTCGGAATGAATAGTTTCGGTAACGCTGTGTCTCCGGAGATAGATTAGAATCACTCCCACCGATTCTGCCAAGGGAAAGCGCCCCGGAAATACACCAGTTTGGATCTATAAATCTGTTGTAAAGTAGCCCGAAAGCCGGCCGGGTTTCTTTCATGAACAAAAAGGTAGGAGAAAACTCCCCCTGATAATTGGATGCACCCAAAAATATTCCTGTTTCGGCAGCACGCTGGCCACTGGCAGAAGCCGCTCCCAGCATCCAGAGTATCCAGAAGATGACTTTGATATTTAGTTTCATAAATTCAAAAGTAACGATTTTTGCTGAAAAGGACCTCCTGAGGAATAAATTTTCCTTAAGGTGACAACCGGCGGCGTTACGCATTGTTTTTTTAAATTTGCGTGCATTACACAATCGCAGGTTTTTCATGAACGATACCAAAAGATTGCCATCAGGCCAGGAGGGTGCAGAGATGTCCTTTTTTGACCATCTGGAAGAACTGCGCAGCCATATCATGAGGGCTCTTCTCGCCATTGTGATAGCAGGGATTACCTTGTACATCTTCAAGGACTGGGTTTTTGAAACGATTATTTTTGGCCCTTCCAGAAAAGATTTTATTTCCTACAAGGTATTTTGTGCAATTTCCCAAACGCTGGGAGCAGGAAAGGCTTTATGCCTGGAACCTCCTGATTTCAAGATGCAGGCAGTAGGTTTTGGGGAAGCCTTTATCACCACCATTCGGGTATCGTTTCTGGGAGGTATTGTAGTAGCTTTCCCGTTTATTGTCAATGAGTTCTGGAAATTTATCCGGCCAGGGCTTTACGAGACTGAACAGCGGGCAGCACGCGGCATGGTATTAATATGTACAATACTATTTCTGCTAGGTGTATTTTTCGGATATTTCATCCTTGCCCCGTTTGCCACCAACTTCCTGCTCGGCTATACCATTCCCGGCGTAGATAATGTGCCTACGCTGGTATCCTTAATTAACTACATGGTCATGTTCATCCTGCCTTCGGGGCTTGTCTTTGAATTACCCATCGCCGTATATTTTTTATCAAAAATCGGATTGGTCTCCCCGGAGGGCATGCGGCAGTATCGCCGGCATGCGATTATTGTCATCCTGATTGCATCGGGAATCATTACGCCTCCTGATGTGGTCACCCAAACCTTGCTGAGCATTCCATTATTTCTACTTTACGAGGCCAGTATTTTTGTTTCTGCAAGGGTACACAAAAAACAGGCTGAAAAAGAAGCGCTCGAAGAGGCAGGCGCCGCTTAATCCCATAATTATGCAAAGAGTATCTTCAAACCTAACGCTGGCGCTGGTCATTTTCCTCCCTATCATCTGGGCTACCTTCTTTGGGGCTTTTACCTTAGCCATCTGGGTGTATCCAATGGACTACTACGGCAGTCTTCCTGGGTCAAGCCTTCGCATCGGGATGCTGGTATTTTGGCTTTTCGGACTGCTAACCTTCTATCTAACCACCTGGCGTTTAAAGCGGGTAGAAGTAGATCATAAGCATCTTTATGTGACTAATTATTTCAAGCACGTACGTTATCCTTTAGAGCAGATTGCCCATTATGAAGTTAAAGACTGGCAATTGTTCAAGATTATCTCTATCCGTCTGACAGGAAAGGGGTCTTTTGGGCAAAACATCTTCTTCCTACCAAGTGGCAAAGTATTTGAGACCTTTGCGGCAAGCCATGAATTGTTGAGTGTCAAAAAGCTTGAACGCAAGTCAGGCATTAAGGCCGACAATTGATATATTTTTTGTTTTACAGATTTATTCACCAACACCAACCCGATGCCAATGGGATACAAAGCTACCCTGGCGAAGCCTATCGCCCAATGGATGTCATCACGCATACAAAAATGGTCTGACCATGCGGTCGCAGCACAGGATAAAGTACTCGCGGAACTTCTGAAAAAAGGTCGCTATACGGATTTTGGGCGAAGCCATGGTTTTGACAAGATCCGCAATTATTCAGATTTTGCCAGTGCAGTGCCCATTCGCGATTACGAACAGCTCAAGCCCTGGATTGAAAAGATTATCGCGGGCGAGCAAAATGTACTTTGGCCGGGCAGGCCCAGGTATTTTGCCAAAACCAGCGGCACTACTTCCGGTTCCAAATACATACCCATTACCACTGACAGTCTGCCCAACCATTTCGGCACCGCCCGCAACGCGCTATTCAATGCTTATGCCCGAAGCGGCAAAGGGCAATGGCTTGACGGAAAAATGATTTTCCTGTCGGGCAGCCCGATTCTGGAAGATGTAGGTGGCATTCCTACCGGTCGGCTCTCCGGTATCGTCAATCATCTTGTACCCGCCTGGCTTCGCGGCAGCCAGCTGCCTTCCTTTCCTACCAATTGCATCGAAGAGTGGGAAGAAAAGGTAGAACGGATTGTGGATGAAACACTCCATGCCGATATGCGTCTCATCAGCGGTATTCCGCCATGGGTACAAATGTATTATGAGCGACTGCTGGCACGCACCGGCAAACAAACCATCAAGGAAATATTCCCCAACTTTTCCATGTTTGTGTATGGAGGGGTTAATTTTGAACCCTACCGCCAAAAGCTGGAATCTCTTACCGGGGGGAGAATAGATAGCGTGGAAACCTACCCCGCATCAGAAGGATTTATTGCCTTTCAGGATCGCCCCGGCGAACGTGGCCTGTTGCTGAATGTGCTTTCCGGAATATTCTTTGAGTTTATCCCCTCAGAAGAAATCTTTTCTCCCAATCCACGCCGCCTTTCTTTGCGCGAAGTAGAACCCGGCGTGAATTACGCCTTAATACTCCATACCAACGCAGGTCTGTGGGGATACAGCATTGGAGATACCGTTGAGTTTCTGAGCGTAAACCCACCAAGGCTGGTGGTCACGGGAAGGGTAAAGCATTTTATTTCTGCTTTTGGAGAACACGTCATAGGCAAAGAAGTGGAAGAAGCCATGCGGCAAACCGCTGAAAAACTGGGCGTGCGCATTATAGAATTTACGGTGGCCCCACAAATTACCCCGCCGGAAGGCGGCTTGCCCTACCACGAATGGTGGGTGGAATTTGATACGCCTCCACAGAATATGCAAGCCTTTGCAGAAACGCTTGACAAAGCCATGACTCAGCAAAACAGCTACTACAGGGATTTAATCGAAGGAAAAATACTGCGTACTTGCGTAGTGCGCCCCTTGGTTAAGGATGCCTTTCGAAATTATATGAAATCCATAGGCAAACTGGGCGGGCAAAACAAACCGCCACGCCTGGCCAATGACCGCAAAATGGCCGATGCCCTGCACCCTTTTCAACCATAGGCATAATTGATTAAATCGTATGTAGTGAGGATGCCCAACAGCATGTTATCGGTATCCACCACCGGCAGGGCGTGGAAGAGGTTCTCCCGAAAAAATCCGGCCGCCATCTCTAGAGTATCCTCCGGCCGTAGCGTGGCAACCTGTTTGGTCATAACCTCCTTCACCAAAAGGGAGCGAAGAATAGCGTCGTTGTATTCATCGCTTTTTCGGGTTTTGAATAACGTAAAACCGTGAAGAAGTTTCAGGTAATCGGTATAGCTCACCATGCCTACAACCCTTCCGCCCTCCACCACCGGAAGATGGTGAATGTTATTTTTGCGGAATAATTCCTGAACCACATCCATGGTTTCGTCTGGCTCGAGCACAATGACATTTCCTGTCATGATTTCAGCCACAAGGGTGGATTTATTTACTTCGATCATAGCACTGTTCCTGTTTCTTTTTCGATGTAAGAAGGATTAAAACTGAACACCAGCAAGTCATGCGTAGTAATCATGCCCACCAATCGGCCCTCATCCACAATGGGAAGGGCATGGAAGCGGTTGGCAAGGAAAATATCTGCTGCGAGGCCAATGGTATCTTCCGCGTCAAGCACCAAAGGATCTTTAGTCATGATATCCCTGGCAAAAACAGCATTGTACTCCTTTTGTGACCAAGTCCTTCCAGTGGTATTCATTGAAAACTTGTAGGCGAGCTTGAAAAAGTCCTCCCGACTGATTATCCCAGTGAGCAACTCGCCCTTATCCACTACCGGCAAGTGGTGAAAGTGCCGGGGTTCAAATAAATCCTGAATTTCACTGAGTTTCGTATCCGGTGAAACGGTAATCAGATTGGTGGTCATTATCTCTCGAACGGGTCTTTCCGGATTCATCTGTTTCATTTTTATGTCAACCAAAAGATGTTTTTTGCCTGTTGCCCAGATTGCGTACAACATCACATCTATTTCCAAAAGTAGTCCCGTTTCCATCATCCTGCTATGAAAATTGTCATCATAAATCCTGACTTTTATCAAACTTGCCTTGCAGGGAATTTCATATAGACTATAAGATGTATTTTTGAGGGTATCAATCATAAGATATCATGATGACAAACCCTGCGCGTTGGCGAAATTTTCTGGTGCTTGGCACCGCGGTACTGGTCTGTCTCTCCGCACCACTTCAACTGGGCTCTACCTGTGGTGAAAAACCCGCCAGACCTAAGGGTTATACGTTCCTGGATGGGCACATAGCACATCCCCATATCACTTCTGCTCCGGTATTGCTGGATTTTGATGCTGTACGGAAAGCTTATGGCCACAGAAATCAAGCACAGGAGGACGAGAATATCCAGGAATGGCAATCCCGGATTTGCCAAAGAGCCAGCCTTGAAGACATCCGCACGCTGATCTATCAAAGTACCGTTTCTGATTTGGAATACCTCTACGCCGCCGCGGCAGGAACATACCGCAATTTAGACAGCTACAACCGTTCCAATTCTTTTGCACGCTACCTGGCGCGCAACAAATGCACCGAAACTATCCGCTACCTGGCTTTTGCCAAGCGATGCGAACCCTTTGTCGTGACAGGTACCGACCCCTGGCAAAAGAAACCACGCGATACGGCGGCTATGAAGCGTCTCATCGAAGAAGCGCGGGGACAATTTTTGAATATTCAATCTGATTATATTCGCCTGCGCTACGCCTACCAGATGATTCGCCTGGCGCACTATGTAAAAGATTATCCCCAGGTACTGGAGTTGTACGATTACCTTATGCCCAAAATTGACCACGACCCCAGTGTAGTAGAGTATTGGATTAAAGGTCATCTGGCAGGAGCCCTACTCGCCCTTGGCCGAAATGTAGAGGCATCCTACCATTACGCACAGATTTTCGACCGGAGCCGAGGAAAGGCAGAAACGGCATTTCAAAGTTTCCGCATCAAAAATGACCAGGAATGGCAGCAATGCCTCCTGCTTTGCCAAAGCGACCGCGAACGCGCCGCACTGTATGCCCTTCGGGCAGCCTCCGAAGAAAGCAAAGTCACCGAGGAAATGCAGCATATCTACGAACTGGATCCGGGAAGCCCCCACCTCGAAATCCTGCTGCTGCGCGAAATGAGAAACCTCGAAAAAGACTACCTCGGATGGGCATTCCAAAACCCTCGAAGTGAACAACAACAGAGGCTCCCTCGACGACGCCCAGATGCCGCACGATATCTTACCTCCCTGCAACAATTTGTAAAACAATGTATTGCTCAAAAAAAGGTAACCCGACCCGAACTGTGGATAATTGCTGAAGGATACCTGGATTTCCTCGGCGGCAACTACTACGAAGCGGCAAAAAGTTTTCGCTATGCCGCCGAATCCGTGGAAAATGATACCCTTGCCGCCCAACTCCGAATATTCAAACTGGCGCTTCAGATAAATGCCTGGCAAAGACCTACGGAAGAGGTCGAATCCCAGGCGTTTCAAATAAAAAATGACAACCCCTACTTCAAGGCAGTACCCGACTTTGCCAGCTATCTGGAAAACAGACTGATTCAGCTTTATCTCGAAGCTAATCAACCCGGAAAAGCCTTCCTGTTGCGGTATCCCGCCAAAGACCTTCGGGCAAATCCGGAACTCACGCTCCTGGAAGAACTCATCGCACTGTGTTACAAACAGAATCCTACCGAACTGGAGCGCACGATGATTGTCAAAAAAGATACGACCACCATATTACTCGACCTGCTCGACATAAAAGCAACCGCACTTTGGGCAGAAGGTAAATGGGAAGCGGCCATGGAAACCTGGAAACAAATCCCCGAGGAAAAAATGGATGACTTTGGCCGTTATGCCCCTTTTGCCGAACGCTTCAACGAATGCGTGCACTGCCCCACCCGAGAACTTGGCGGTTCTTACAACAAACTCGAACTCGCCCAAAGGCTTAGAGAAATGGAATATCGGGCCAACGCGGGGGTTTCCGGAGCAGATACGTTATTTTACGAAATGGGGCTTGCATGGTACAATATGAGTTGGTTTGGACATTCCTGGCGCGCACTGGATTTCTATCGAAGCGGTGCCAGCCTGGCCAGGAAACAAAGAGGTGTGGGCTCCGGCTTTGTCATGCCACATCCCTATTTCCCTTACGGAAACCGCGAGTTCATGGACTGCTCGAAAGCGCTTGACTATTTTGAAAAGGCCCGCATGCTGGCCAAATCACCGGAATATGCGGCCCGCGCCACGTACATGGCAGCCAAATGCGAACGCAATATTCAGGAGCTGGCCGGTATTCCTACCGCCTTGCGAAAACGATATTACTTCGACTTGCTCCGAACCACCTACCGAAATACCGATTTCTACGGCAGAACTACAAGGGAGTGTAAGTATTTTGCACATTACGTAGCCCGTTAATGCCGAATGGCCGGGGGGTTACTGCTGGCCATCCCCACATGGCCAATCCATCTTAGACACCGGATAATTGCGTCGGGCATAAGAATAATGCCACCACTCCGTGCGAATAGCCTTGAATCCATGTTTGGCCATGATTTCCTTAAGAAGGGTTCGCCTTTCCAGCACCTCCCGGGGATGTTCGGTATAGTCGTGGTAGGCCTCTTCTCCAAAAAAGTCAAATTTGGTGCCCATATCCAGTTCTTTGCCATTGGCATCTACCAGAGTCAGATCCACGGCCGAGCCGCGATTGTGCATGGAGCCCTTGCGCGGGTCGGCGACATACCGGGGATCCGGCACCTTATTCCACAATTTCCATTGAATGGAAAGTGGGCGATAACAGTCAAACATTTTCAACCCTAACCCTTTGCGCTTCAATTCCCGGTGTACTTCACGGAGTGCATAAGCCACATCTGCCCTCAGGAAGCAACGCGGACAATCATAGAGCTTTTCATGGACGAAATTATCCGTAGTGGCATATTTGAGATCAATTAAAATACCGGGTTCTATGGTTTGCAACTCGATCCATGCAGAGGTATCGAAAAGGGTATTGGAGGATTTCCCCTGCTGGGCTTCAAGGGTAAAACAACTACCGAGCAAAAATGCGAAAAAGGCAACTTGCAGTTTCATTGATTAGGGTAATTTTATGGTGATATATCCATGAGGCGAAGTCGCTTGCGCTTCCCCATTTCCAAAACCTTGTACTTGCCGGCAATGACCGGCAATGCCAGACCAACCGCTGTGGCAGAAGCAGTAACGGCAACATCCGACCAGCGATAATCCACCCCCGGAATATTATCTGTGGCTGACCCCAACAAGGCCCAGCCCGACCAGCTTGCGCCAAAAAGCAGCAACTGCCTGCTGAGCCCCTTAGGTGCTCTTCGAGGGTAGCGGAGGGCTTCAATGTCTGAAATGGCAAGGAACCGGTTGTGAAGTTCCAACTTGCCGAGTTCGTAGTGTATATCTATAATTTCACCCTCGTACCACTCGTCCTGATAGCGGTAATTGATGACTTGCCCGGGATAAATCCGCTCTGTTTTAGGCCGGCCGTAGCGTTCAATTTGAATGAACTTTTGCGCCTGGAGCGCAGAGGGCATGAGCGCTATTAATAATATGAGCGTGGGCTTAATAAGCACGCTCGTTTCGGTTTTCCATGAAATTGATAAAGGCGCGGTTCACTACCCTGTTGCCACCGGGTGTCGGGTATTGGCCTGAAAAATACCAATCGCCGTTGTTGTTGGGGCACGCCTTGCGAAGGCCTTCCACCGACTGATAGAGTACTTCTACTTTGGGCTTAATGTCGGGCGGCGTTACGATCTGAGCGATTTTTCGGGAAAGTTCTTCATCGGTGAATTGATCGTAAAGCACGATGAGTTCATTCCGCATCTGGTCGCGCGGAAGGTTTTCAGAGTCTTTGCAGCGAAGGTAAGTTTCGTGGAGCAGATGAGAACGTCCGCTTTCGTGGAGTAGCTCTACCATGGCTCTGAAAGCTACAAACTCTTTGAGTTTGGACATATCAATGCCGTAGCAGTCCGGATACCGGATTTGAGGGGCGGAGGAGACGATCAATATCTTTTTGGGGCGGAGACGGGCGGCAATCTGAACGATGCTGTCACGCAGCGTAGTGCCGCGTACGATGGAATCGTCGAGCAGCACCAGCGTATCCCGTTCGTTCTCTACCAATCCGTAAGTAACATCATACACATAGGATACCAGTTCGGACCGCTGGGCATCTTCGGCTATGAAAGTCCGGATTTTGGCATCTTTTACCACTATTTTTTCAACTCTTGGCCGCACCTGGAGGATTTTCTCTAGTTTCCTGGGGCTGGGCGATGGCGACTCCTCCAGCAACTTCAGGATTTTTTCCTGTTTAACGGTATTCAGGATTTGATCTAACCCTTCGGTAAGTCCGAGAAAAGCGGTTTCTGCGGTATTAGGTACAGAGGAAAAGACCGAGTGCTTGAAATCAAAATCCAGGGTCTGCATGACCGGAAGGGCGAGCTGATGGCCCAGCTTTTTGCGTTCCAGATAAATATCATGGTCGGTGCCGCGCGAGAAATAGATGCGCTCAAAAGAGCAGGCAGCCCGTACCTGAGGCTCGATGAACGGCTTTTCGCTGATCTGCCCGGTGCGCTTGATAATAAGGGCGTGACCGGGTTGAACCTCTTTTATCTGAGAGATATGGACGTTGAAAATAGTCTGAATGGCAGGACGCTCCGAGGCGGCTACGACAATCTCCTCATCGGCGTAGTAAAATGCCGGTCTGATACCGGATGGGTCGCGCATGATGAAAGCGTCCCCATGGCCGAGCAAGCCACCCATGACATAGCCGCCGTCAAACTTACGGCAGGCTCGGCGCAGCAGCCTTTGAATATCCAGATTGTCGTAAATCAGGTCGTTGATCTCTGTATTTTTGTAACCGTCGGGTTTATACCAGGTGTGCAGGCGCTGAACCTCATCATCGAGGAAGTGCCCGATTTTTTCCAGTACCGTAACAGTGTCAGACTTTTCCTTAGGGTATTGGCCTAGCTCTACGAGTTCCTCAAACAATTCATCCACGTTGGTGAGGTTGAAGTTGCCGGCCAGGAGCAGGTTGCGCGTAATCCAATTGTTCTGACGAAGAAAAGGGTGACAGGTTTCGATGGTATTTGCTCCGTGGGTTCCGTAGCGTAGGTGGCCGAGCAGTACCTCGCCCATATAAGGCTTGTTGGCTTTTAGCCATTCGGCATCTTCAAGTTTTTCCGGGGGTAAGCCCTGGAAGTGGGAATATACCTGTTCAAAGAGGTCTTCGAGGTAATTATTGGCGATGCTGCGCTTACGGCTGATGTACTTATCCCCTGGCTCCACCCCAATTTTGATGGTGGCGATTCCGGCACCGTCCTGGCCGCGGTTGCGCTGTTTGAGCATCATGAGCTGAAGTTTTTTCAACCCATAAAATGCCGTGCCGTACTTGCGGCGGTAATAATCTAATGGTTTGAGCAAGCGGATTAACACTATGCCGCATTCGTGCTGGATGGAATCGCTCATTCCTGCGTTTTGAAAGGAGACGCAAAGATAATACTTTAACCCGAATGGCAAAAAGAGGGATCGCCATCCACCGGGAAAAAGGAAAGGTATCTGAATTAATTATCCTTGAGCCTTTCCTTAAAGGTTTTGCGGAACTTCTCCACCTTAGGCGTGATCACTACAGTGCAATAGGGATTGCGGTCACCCACCAGATTGTAGTAATCCTGATGATAATCCTCTGCCTTGTAAAAAGCTTTGAAAGGGGAAATCTCTGTGACTACAGGCTTCGTCCAGTATTGAGTAGCCACTTCTTTTTTAGAGCGCTGCGCTACGGCTTTTTGGGTTTCATCGTGGTAAAAAATAACGGAACGATATTGAGGACCTACATCATTACCCTGCCGGTTGAGCGTAGTAGGATCGTGTACTGTCCAAAAGATTTCCAAAATTTCCTCATAGGAAATAACCTTGGGGTCAAATGTGATTTGTATGACCTCAGCGTGATCCGTATCCCCGGAGCAAACCGCTTTGTAATTGGCCGTCGCGGCAGTACCACCGGAATAACCGGACACCACAGACAACACCCCTTTAAGATCCTGATAAATTGCTTCTACGCACCAGAAACACCCCCCGCCAAGCGTAGCCGTGGCGATCCCTTCTGTCGGAATTTGGGATTCTGGCACATCTTTGTTGTAAGACATTTTAGCGTCATTTTGTGCTGTGCAGGAAAAAGAGAGTAGCAAACTTGCGATGGCTAATATACGCATGGGTACCCCGATTTTATACTTTTATGCCTTGATACTATGAAGGAACTCAGCACGAATATTTTCGTTCAGAAATTTGCCGGAATATTCAGCAGTAATGGTCGAGCAATGCTCATGCTCTGCACCCCGCAGCTCCACACACATGTGCCTTGCATCCATATAAACGGCGACGTCTTCAGTATTCAGCACGCGCTTGAGCTCGTGTGCAATCTGGATGGTAAGGCGCTCCTGAACCTGTGGCCTGCGGGCAAAATAATCCACAATCCTATTTAGCTTAGAAAGCCCGATGACCTCTCCGCTCGAAAAATAGGCAATATGCGCTACACCCATGATGGGCAAAAAATGGTGCTCGCAGAAGGATTTAACCGTAATATTGCGCTCCACCAACATCTGGCGATAGCGGTACTTATTGTCAAAAAGTGAGATTGAGGGCTTATTGTCAGGATCCAAACCGGAAAAAATTTCAGATACAAACATTTTAGCCACCCGCTTTGGCGTTCCTTTCAGAGAGTCATCGTTCAAATCCAGACCGAGGGTTTCCATGATGGCCCGAAAATGTTGTTCGATGATTTGAATTTTTTCATCGGTATCCAGCATGAAAGCGTCTTGCCGCATAGGTGTTGCAATGTCGGCCTCGCTGAAATTAATACCACCGGGGGTCGAAAGGGAATTTTGGGGGCTGCCGTT
>CAYTNI010000048.1:2224-13049 GCA_964439115.1 uncultured Saprospiraceae bacterium | reverse complement strand
AATACTACATCAACGACGCCATACATCACGGCAAACGCGTGTTGGCCGAAGGTGCTCAAGGTGCCATGCTCGATATTGACTTTGGTACTTATCCGTTTGTCACCTCTTCCAACACCATCACGGCCGGCGTTTGTACAGGCCTCGGGCTCTCCCCTTCGCGAATTGGTGAAGTCATTGGCATCACCAAGGCCTATTGCACAAGAGTGGGCTCAGGCCCATTTCCCACGGAGCAAAACAACCATACCGGCGAATTTCTTCGGCAGGAAGGAGGCGAGTTTGGTGCCACTACCGGGCGGCCCAGACGATGCGGCTGGCTGGATATCCCGCAGCTGCGCTACTCGGCTATGCTCAATGGCGTTACCCAACTCGCGGTAACCAAAATTGACGTGCTCAACAAAATGCCGGAAATTCAGGCCGCTACCCTATACCGATATGACGGCACCGAAACCGACAAGATTCCCTTTGACGTAGATGCCGTGGTCATTGAACCAATCTACGAAACCTTACCGGGTTGGGAGCAATCTCTTGACGGCGTTCATGCCTATGCCGATTTGCCCCCTGCCGCAGCCGATTACCTGCATTTTATGGAATCTTCACTCCGCATACCCGTAACCATGGTTTCTACGGGACCGGAGCGCGAAAGACTATTGGTCAGATAACCCAAAAAAGAGCAATATGTGGACAGAAAACCATAACAAACTAAGTGCTACCTTCAAATTTGACGATTTTGCACAGGCTTTTGCCTTTATGATGGAGGTCGCTTTTATTGCTGAAAAACACAGCCATCATCCCGACTGGAGAAACGTTTGGAACAGGGTGGAAATTCATTTAAACACCCACGATGCCGGTGGTGTGGTTACTGAGAAAGACCGAAAACTGGCAGAAGCCATTACCTCTGTATGGGAACGCCGGCAGCAAGGCGGATAATGTAAGATACACGTGGAATTGAACTTCAAAACTTTCGGTCAGGGAGAGCCTTTAATAATTTTGCACGGGCTGTTTGGTTCCTTAGACAATTGGCAGACGATAGGTAAAACGCTCGCCGAGCATTTTCTTGTATTCTTAGTGGATCAGCGCAATCACGGGCGCTCCCCGCACCTCGACGACATGTCCTATCCCTTACTCGCTGAGGATTTACGGGAGTTTATGGAATCCCACTGGATTTACCGCGCCCATATTGTCGGCCATTCCATGGGGGGTAAAACGGCCATGCAGTTTGCCCTGCACTACCCCGATATGGTGGAGCGCCTCGTGGTGATTGATATTGCGCCAAAACAATATCCCGGGGGGCACGAGGAAATATTTCAGGCATTGCTGGATTTGCAGATAGACCGTATTGAAAGTCGGCAGGAAGCAGAGGCGTTTTTGTCTCAGCGCATTTCATCGCCTCCAGTACTTCAGTTTTTGCTGAAAAATATTTCCCGACAAACCAATGGAACCTACGCCTGGAAGATGAATCTCCCGGTTTTGTATCGGAACTACCGCCACCTCCTTGACAATATCAAGGGACAGGAGGTATATGATGCTCCCAGTCTTTTCCTTAGAGGCGGCCTTTCCAGCTACGTGCTTCCTGAAGATGAGCCGGCAATTCGGGCGCTATTTCCTCAGTCGCGAATGGAAACCGTTGAGCAGGCCGGGCATTGGGTTCATGCAGAAGCGCCGGATGAGGTGCTTAACCACATCAAAAATTTTTTAAAGGCGTGAGTTCCTACTTGCACAGAATGTGAAGGTTGTTGAAAATTCGGTATCATAGGGGAACTCCCGCGCTTTCTCACCTTCCCGGCACGGGGGAAAGGCATATCAATTGCCTTTCGGGAAAGGTTCTCTAAGGATGGCGAGCATGGTTTTCAAGCCATCTATAAAATTGCCCAGGCGAATATTTTCATTGGGACTATGCTGGTTGTTGTCCGGATTGACGGTGGGCACGGCGACCGCAGGCACGCCGAGCGTGGTGACAAAAGGTGAAATGGGAATACTCCCTCCGGCAGTGCGGATTTTTACCGGTGCCTTTCCAAAAGCTCTCTCCATGGCACCGGATAGCCAGCGTCCGACGGGAGCATCCAGGTCTGTGCGAAAGGCTTTGTAAGATACGGATGCGTTGAATCGGCAAATTTTATCATATCGGAGTCGTTCCTGGGTAGTAGGTTGGCGGTCGAGTATGAGGTAATCCTGCTCGGCTACATAATTTCGGATCAGGCCAATCAGCCGTTCCGGATCGCTTTCCACCACAAGGCGAATATCCAATTCGGCCGTGGCAGAGGATGGAATAATGGTTCGGGAAGCATCGCCAATCCAGCCGGAGCTCATACCCCGGATATTCAGGGACGGAAACTGCAGGGACTCCTGGTAGGAATCGGCTACCTGATCAGCCTTTGCGATACCTAATTTACTTTTGATGTAGCGTTCGTCATCCGGCACGAGCGCCATTTCTTTTTTGGCATTTTGGTCAATCTCGATTCCATCATAGAAACCGGGAATAATGACGCGGCCGGCTTCATCCTTCATGCCGGCGAGAAGTTGTGCCAGCCGAAGCGCAGGGTTTGGGCAATAATTTCCGTAGTGCCCGCTGTGCTGAGGGAAAGAAGGGCCAAATACGGTAAGCGTAATCTCTGCTATACCCCGGGCGCCAAAACTAAGCGTAGGCACATTGCTGATATGCGGCGGACCATCAAAAATGACCAGGGCATCGGCGCTTAGGGCTTCCCGGTAATTTTCTACCGCCTTGGGCAATTGTGGAGACCCCAGTTCTTCTTCAAAATCCATGATAATTTTAAGGTGATAAGGCAATTCTTCTCCCAAGGCTTGTAGCGCATCCAGCGCAGCGAGCAGCATCATTACCGGACCTTTGGCATCGGATGTGGAGCGTGCAAATATTCGCCAATCCGGATCGAGGGGCCCCTGAAGGTTGTGCCAGGGTATTTCCGTCCAGCCCTCTCCATCCACCTCCTTTTTGAGTACTGCGGTCCAAGGACTTTCCTGATTCCAGAACTCAGGGGCTACCGGTTGCCCATCGAGCTGAATATACGCGAGGATTACGGGGGCAGCAGCATCCTTGCACCTGCGCTCTGCCAGAAGGAGCGGCACTGTTGGAGTTTGCAATCGGGTGGTGGTAAAACCTCTTTGGGGAAAGGCCTTTTCACACCATTGGATGTTTTGCTCAATATCCTCCGGGAAGTGGGCATCGTTTGGCAATGCGAGCAAAGCTTTAAATTGATCCATTACAGCTCGTGTGTGGGCTAAGGCAAGGCTGTCATCAATGGATTGGGCTGAGGTCACAAGCGGAAACAAGAGTATCATCAGGCTGAAGGCGAACAATTTCATGGCATTGAATTTTAGGCCCAAAAATTAGCTATTCCCGATAAATGTAAAACAAATCAGCAGACGAAGAACTTCCGTAAGGTAGTTTTTGCATTAGAAGGGGTATAAAAAATCCCCTGCGCGGCTGTAATACGCGCAGAGGATTTAAGCAAAGCCGTAGGTAATTACTTGATATAGAAGGTTTCCTCCGCCGGGCGGAGTGCTCTCTTCATCCATAATGGCCGCCGCAGTCCACCCGGACCGGGGGCTGGACGAGCCATTGCCAGCCATTTTTTATATACTTCGAAAGATTTGTTGGTATCTACGAAGATATCGCCATAGTTATCTTCCGGAAGGGCTTTTTCCAGGCGTACTTTCTGGTGCCAGCAGTGCATCCCGCTGATAGGATCAGGATGGACGGGGAAGGTAATATTCTGGTGGACACCGCCGTCACTCCAGTATATGCGTGCGCTATCAGGGTCACTGCTTTGGAAGGGTTGGATATGCTCCATAGTGCGCATGCGCCAGCCCCCTTTACCATCATTGTCAATAGCCACGGTGTTGGTTGCCCAGCGGTTGCCCGGTACATCTTGCGGGCGTCGCCAGCGGCCGAGGTGGTGGGAACAGGCGACGACCCCGGGCTTCATGCCCTCAGTGACCCATACCTTATCCACAAAGTAGCCGATTTCGGTATTGACGCGCACCAGATCACCTGTTTGCACGCCGAGTTTTTCGGCATCGGTGGTATGCATCCAAATGGGATTACGGTTAGAGATTTCGTAGAGCCACTTGGCATTGCCAGATCGGGAGTGGATGAGTGTCGGTAGTCGGAAGGTAGGCACGAGAGGATATTCATGTTTGGAACGGTCCAACTCCTCTTCGTGGATATGGCTTTTGATATATACAGGGATGCTGTATTCAGGCCACTTCCAGTCTATCATGGTCTGGGAGTAGAATTCATTTTTTCGGGATGGTGTTGGGAATCCTACCACGGGCTTACCGTGATGCATGATGCCGATATCCTTTCCATTTTTGCGAATAACCCCCGTTTTGGCATTTACCTCGGCACCTTCCATTTGAGCGGGTTTCAGCTCATCGAGATGCTTATTGAGGGAAGATTTCTCCACGGTGAAAGCCCCGTATCGCTTCATGTAGTCAAGAGGGCTGAGCCCTTCTTTGGCGGCAGTTTCCGGCAGGCCGGGCGTATGGTCAAAAACATACTGGTAATACTCGTCAATATTGATTTTTTCGCCAGGTCTGTAGGGGGAGATAAAATGCTTGCGAATTCCGAGGCTGCCATCCGGGTCCATTCGCCAGGAGAGTTCAATCCAGAATTCGTCTTCTTCCCACACTTCGCCCGGGTTGGTTTCGTAGGTAAAGGTTACTTCTTTACCCATGCGCCGTGCAGCTTCACGGAGAACGGGTTGCCGGAAGGCTATCCAGACGCCGTCATGTGTTTCGTAAGAATTGAGGTCGTGGCGCTCAGAAGCGAGCCCCATAGGCAACACGTAATCGGCATAGTAAGCTGTTTCGTTCCAGGTGGGCGTGAGCGCGATATGAAGTCCAAATTTTTCCTCATCGCAGAGGGCTTCAATCCAGGAGAACCCATCGGGATAAGTCCATACCGGATTAAACACGCGGGTGAAATAGACGTCCATTTTGCCTCGATTTTCCTTGAGCATATGCGGCAGGAGGAAGCTCATTTCAAAGAAAGCTAGTGGGTACTCATTAGGGAAGTGGAGTTCATTCCAGAATTTTTGTGCCGGTGGGGTATCGAAAAATTTTGGATGAAATTTATTCCAGGTGTTGGGAGAGGTACCGCCTTCGGTTCCCACACTACCGGTAATTACATTGAGGAAGTGCAGGGCGCGGGAAACAGCCCAACCACCGAGGTTGCCACTTGCGGCGCTACGCCAGTTGTGGGTAGAAAACCGGGAGCCCGCCCTGCCGATGCCGCGGGCTACTTCACGAATCATATCGGCCTTGACGCCACTTTCCTTTTCTGCAAATTCGGGGGTATATTCTGCGTATTCTTCAATCACGGAAGTGATGAATTGCTCGAAAGTCCGCGGCTTATCCGGATGGCGGGCTGCGAGATATTCGTCCCAGTTCACCCAGGTTTCCATGTACTCGCGGTTATAGAGACCCTCTTCGAGGAGGATTTTAGCTATTGCGAGGAGAATGGCGGCCTCGGTACCCGGATAGCTAGGCATCCAATAATCGGCCATACTGGCGGTATTGCTGAGTCGGGGATCTAAAACGGCGAGTTTAGCACCTTTCATCTTACCCTCGATGATGCGCTGGGCATGAGGGTTGAAATAGTGCCCACTTTCGAGGTGTGCGCTGATCAGGAGTATGAAATCTGCGTTGGCGTGGTCGGGTGAGGGCCGGTCGTGGCCGTACCAGATGGCGTATCCGAAGCGGGCTCCGGAGGAGCAGATGTTGGTATGGCTGTTGTGGCCATCCACATTCCAGGCTTGCAGCACGCGATCCATGTACCCTTCATGCCCTGGACGCCCAACGTGGTAAGCAATTTCGTTATTGCGACCTTCGCGGATGGCCTTGTTCATACGGCCGGCGATATCGTCGAGTACTTCATCCCAGCTCACGCGTTCCCATTTGCCCTCGCCGCGCTTACCTACGCGTTTGAGCGGATACAGGATGCGGTCGGGGTCTGTGAGCTGATTGATGGTAGCCGGCCCTTTTGCACAATTGCGGCCGCGTGAGGCCGGGTGATAAGGATTGCCTTCAAACTTGCGCACCTGCATGGTGGACTTATCCACATAAGCGGTCAGGCCGCACGCCGATTCACAATTGAAGCAGGTAGTAGGCACAATCATATAATTGCGCTTTTTTATTCTGGGCCAGGACTTGGCTTCGTATTCTGTCCAGTTATCCCATTGCTCCATCGGAGGGAATTGCTGCAATTCGCTGCCGGGAGCAAGCCGGGAGGTAGGCGATTCCTTCTCCTCGTGGAGGTTGGGGATGATGCGCAGTTTTTCTGCTATTTGCTCTATGATAGAATGTTTTTTCATGGTTGTCGCTTGATAAATTAAACGAGTTGGATTCTCTGCGGAGCTTCCACCCAAATTCTTTCAGTGATATAAATTCCAATGAGGGTGAGTACACTTGCTCCTGCACAAACCGGCAGGGACATCCCCGACAGGAGAAGGCCGATAGGTAACAGGTTGCCCAACAAGACAACACCTACCCAAAAACGATTGCGATAGCGGCCTTTGAGTATCATATCTACGGTTAGTTTGGCTTCTTCCGTAGGATGGGTGGTAACAAACTCCAAAACCAACAACAATACATTGATTACCAAACTAATAAGAAGAGTGCTGTGCAAATATCCCATCCATTCACTGCTGACCGGTTGGATTAGATCCACCAAAACAAATACGGCTGCGCCGGCCATGAAGCTGTGCACCAGCATGTGCAATGCCAGTGTAGGGCTTTGCCAGAAATCCCGGCCCTTAGCTTGAGCAAAAAGGAAAGCCGTATAGACAGAGGTCAGCAAGGCTACTAAAAACAGGACACCTTCGAGTACTGGCATCAGGCCTGCCCCCCAGTCCATGAATTTAAGCAAGGCCATTAGGGCCAGCAAACCACCAAAGGCACTGATGGTATATCCGCCGCGCACCAGCCAGCTCTTCCATTGTGGGCGAAGCAGCACATTGAGGAAACGGTCCGGACGATCCAGATCCTTTACCAAAAGGCCTCCGGTAGCGCCAATAAATCCAATACCCAACCCGATAGCCCACCATGAGCTGTTGCTGCTAATCACTTCAGGCATGAATAAAGATGCCATTACAGCAACCAACACTGCGCCTGAAGCAATTGCTTTGGTGACGATATAGGCGGGCACTTCCCAGCCCCACAAGACTCCTTTGACCGGAGCATCATATACCCTGCGAGGTTGCCCCATGAGGAGTTCAATAGATTTTGCGGGAGCGCCTTTGGCCAGATCACCTGCAGCAACGCCCTGGCCTTGTTTTTCGAGCAATTCGGTGATGACGCTGTCTCCGGAAAAAGCCAGTTTTTCGGTCTGCTTGGCAAAATGGCCAACCCCTCGCGATTGCTCATTCCAGAAATAGTTACTCTGGCGCTCCGTGGCCACCGGGTTCAGAGATGCCTCATCGCCATCAATATAGAATAGGTTAGGCACTGTTCCCTTAGCAGCTTTGCGAACACTCACCTGCTCGCGCCCCAGAAGAACGGCAATCTCAGAATCAGGATCATCCATATCTCCTGAAATGATGGCGTGCTCGGGGCATACATTGACGCACGCAGGTTCAAGGCCTACATCTACCCGGTGAGCGCAGTAGTTGCATTTTGCAGCAGTGTGATTCTCCGGATCTATATAAAGTGCATCATAAGGACAGGCCTGCATACAGGATTTACAGCCGATACAACGATCTTTGTCAAAATCCACGATACCGTCATCCCTGAAGTAAAGGGCTTCCACCGGGCAAATCTCTACGCAGGGGGCTTCTGTGCAGTGGTTGCAGCGCATTACTGAAAACAGGCGGCGAGTATGAGGAAACTCTCCTTTTTCTACCTGTTTTACCCAAGTGCGAAATACCCCTACCGGAACATCGTGCTCTGCTTTACAAGCGGTTGTACAAGCGTGGCAACCAATACACTTCCGGTTGTCAATAATGAATCCGTAACGCATAATCAGTTTGGCTTTTCAAATTGCGCCCTAAAAATATGAAAACATGTTCATATTTTCACTGATATACGGATATCCGGTTATTTTTTTTCCACTATGGCATCTGGAGACAAGTATTTGCGGGCATCTGCGAGCATTTGCTGAATTTCCTTTTGTTCGGAATAAGGGAAAGTGATGCCTACTTCGGTGAGTCCTCCCTCCTTTTTGGTATAGGGGTTCATGCCCAGCTCCTGGGCTTTGCGCACCAAACGGCGAACATTATCCACGTTGCCAAATTTGCCGATTCGTATGGTACATATTTTTTGATTTGGCAGCACGGTGGGGGCTTCTGTATCTGTTTCCTCTTCGACAATTGGCTCTTCCGAGGGAGATGGTGCGACTTCTTCAGCTTCACTCGGGCTGACGTTCAGAAACTCCTCGGGCACTTCTGCCAATGCAGGGGTTTCTGTATTGGGGGAGGAAAAGAACTGAATCCATACAATGCTTGCGGATAGCAATATTATGGCGAGCAACGCCATCCAGAGTACGTTTCGCTGCCACCAGGTGTCCCTTACTGGTTGAAAGCCGCTCTGTACTGAGGGCGGAGTTGCCTGCGCTGGTTGTTCGGAGGCCGGGCGACGTATTACGGGATGACATTGCAAATCTGGCAATCCATAACTTCCCGGATTAAAATTATAGTCCTCGGGGAGAAACTGAACTTTGCCTTCAAAGTCGCGAAATAACCGCCCAACACCCTGTATTTCAGCTACCTCACCGCGGCGAATGGCATCCTGCAACATTTCGACAAACAGCCCTACCTGCGTAGAAGCTTCAGCATAGCCTAATTTGTATTCACTGGCCACTTCGGCAGCAAGAAGTCCATCGTCCATAACGAGGTTGCTGTCAAAGGTTAGGGTTTTAGCAGGAGGAGTAATTGCACCTTGCACATGGTCAATCGAGGCATCTCGGTACTGCGCCAGGATGGTGCCCAAACCGGGGAGATTGACGCTTTGGTGCTGATAGAGCAAATTGGCGATACAGGCTTGGATTTGCATATAATCGGTTTTGCCGGAAGGGGATGGCTATTGCATACAACAAAATCAACCCCGGAGGCGGTTCCCATCAAACCAGGATGCCACACGGTGATGTATTTCCGGGAGCTCTGCGTGGTGTTGAAACTCATTGGTATGGACATTGTAGGAATACTCCTTACTCCATTCCTGAAAATTCGCACAAAGGGATTCCACGGCATCGAGGATGAAATCCATTTCGGCATCTGTCGTAGTAGGATGGAGGGAAAGCCTGATCCAACCGGGTTTGGAGGAAAGATCCCCGTGATTGATTTTATCGGTTATGGATTTAGAATCCTGTCGAGACACATGGAGCAGATAATGCCCATAGGTGCCGGCGCAGGAGCATCCGCCGCGCACCTGTATGCCAAACCTGTCGTTGAGTAACTTGACGCCGAGATTGTAGTGGAGCCCGTCCACATAAAAAGAAATCACGGCGAGGCGGTCGCGAAGATGGTCTGCCAACACGTGAAGATTTTGGATACGGTCAAATCGCTGCCATAGTTGTGTCATCAACTCCGCTTCGCGCTGGTGGATCTGTTGGGTACCCATCTGTTTTTTGATCTGTATGGCCATGGCCACGCGGATAGTCTGAAGAAAGGCGGGGGTGCCCCCATCCTCGCGCGCTTCAATGGCATCAATGTATTTATGTTCTCCCCAGGGATTCGTCCAATCCACCGTACCACCGCCCGGACTGTCAGGAACCCTTATCTTATAAAGAGCGGGATCAAATATGAGCACTCCGGAGGATCCGGGACCTCCCAGGAATTTATGGGGCGAAAAATAGATGGCATCGAGGTGCCTGCTGCGGTCTTCCGGCCTCATACATATATCTATATAAGGTGCAGAACAGGCAAAGTCCACAAAACAAAGCCCCCCATAGCGATGCATGAGTGCCGCGATATCGTGGTACGGAGTAGCCACACCGGTAACATTGGAACAGGAGGTGACGGCAGCAATTTTCAGTTCCCGTGAAGCATATTTTCTGACTGTCTGTTCAAACGTATTCAAATCTACCAGGCCATCGGCGTCGGGTTCCACTACAATCACTTCAGCGATGGTTTCTATCCATGAGGTCTGATTGGAATGGTGTTCCATGTGGGTGACAAATATCACCGGGCGCTCCTGTTCAGAGAGCTGTAGTCTGTTTTGAAAACGCTCGTGAATTTTCAGTCCAAGGATGCGTTGAAATTTGTTTACAACACCGGTCATACCGGAGTGAGAGGCGATGAGCACATCACTTTCGTATGCGCCCACATGGTCTTTGATGATATGCCGCGCTTCGTGATAGGCATGAGTCATACTAGACCCTGTGACGGTAGTTTCCGTATGGGTATTTCCTACATAGGGCGCTACCTCTTGCATCATAATCTCTTCGATGGGTTGGTACATCCTCCCGCTCGCCGTCCAGTCTGCATAGATAATATGCTTTCGCCCGTAAGGAGTATCAAATTCCTGGTCGATACCAATTATATGGTTGCGGAATATGGAAAACCATTCTTCCAGATTTTGGGTGGCCGGCTTGTTTGTCAAAAAAGTACTTTCCATGTTAGTGGGTTCTACCTGATTTAAAGCGGGCTAAATTTCGGTTTTTTTTCCGAAACTTGCACATGCATCGCGATATCCATGACCAATTCCACTATTTTGTACTGTATAAACCTTATGGTATGCTCTCTCAGTTTACAGAAGAGGTACCCGGCCAGATGACCCTGAGGGCGCTGAAACCCGCTCTTCCAAAAGGCGTTTATCCGGTTGGGCGACTTGACAAGGATAGCGAAGGGCTTTTGCTACTGACTGATGACAA
>CAYTNI010000048.1:0-2124 GCA_964439115.1 uncultured Saprospiraceae bacterium | reverse complement strand
GCTACTGGGGCTAAAAAGTCCCTGACATTGGGTTTTCATGGCCTCAGCCATTTTTCTGTAATAGCATGCCGGCCAATTAGAGGGGTAAAACTACATGCAGACCGCACAATAGTTGTATCTTTGTATAATTACCAAGGCAGTTTACCGCATCCTTTTGCGGGCACAATAGAATAGTGGATGAGAAAACGCGCATTTTATTTTTTCATTTTGTTTTGCCTGGCTTTACCCAGTGCTTTTACTCAGGAAGCCCGTTTGCTCAAAGCGGAAAAAGCCATGCAGTTTCTGCAATACCCGGAAGCTATTCGCCTTTACGAAGAGTATCTGGCAAAAAGTAACGACCAGGATGTGGTGCTGGCACTGGCTGTAGCTTATCGAAAGAACCGCGAATACGAGCGTGCTGCGGCTACATTTGCCCGTGTAGAGGACTGGTCTGTCGTTTCTCCCGAATATCTCCTTCAGTATGGCAGGGTGTTGATTCATGCCGCTTCCTGCGAAGAAGCCCAACCAGTATTTGACGCCTATTTGGATCGCCGGCCTTATGATACCCGTGTGGCTAAGTTCAGGGATGTTTGCAGCACACTGGAAAAGATGCGAACCAAGGAGGAGGGCATGGTTGAAGTGTTTCCTCTGGGCTTCAACACCGCATTCAACGAAATGGCTCCCGGCCTTTATGGAAGTGGCCTTGTATTTGCCTCTGACAGAATGGCCAGCAAAGGTGCTTTTTGGGATTTATTTATAAGCCCGAAGCCCCTATCTACTGACACCCCAATTTCTTTTTCTCCGGTCATCAACACCAAAAGACACGAAGCCACTGCCACGTTCAGCTCCGACTCGACGCAGATTTTCTTTACCAGAAGCAGTTCTTATGCCACCCTTAGTGATGACAGGCGGATTGTACCTCTTGAAATCCTCAGTGCCACGCGCAACTCCGACGGAAGCTGGTCTGATCCTCAGCCTGTAGCGCTCACCAAACCGCCTTTTTCTGCCGCCCATCCGTGTTTGAGCAGGGATGGCAAACGGTTGTTTTTCTCATCTGATCAACCTGGCGGCTATGGAGGTAAGGATATTTATTTCTCCACATGGACAGGCAGCACCTGGGGGCTACCAGTTAACCTTGGCCCCACCATCAATACCGAAGGGGATGAGTTATTCCCCTTTTTTGGTGCAGATAACCGCCTTTATTTCAGCTCAGACGGACACCTGGGGCTCGGTGGGCTTGATATTTTTTTCGCAGATGTAGCCGAAGATGGAGAAAATATCAGAATAGAAAACCTGGGCATGCCCTTCAATTCGACAGATAACGATTTTGCCATCGTTTTTACGCCTGATGGCCGATCAGGATATTTTAGCTCAGACCGACCGGGTGGTGCCGGCGGCGATGATATTTACGGCTTCCGCAGGCTTTTTCAGTTTCTTGAGTTGCAAATTCTACAGGAGGATGGAAAAACTCCGGTCACGGAAGCCCGGATTCAGGGCGACTGTGATATCCGGGATGGTCGTACACTGCGCTTACCGATGCAATCCTGCTGCTTCATGGAAGTATCCGCACCCGGCTTCGAGACCCGCTTCATCCAGATTTGCGGAAATGACTCTACACTTGTCCTGAATACCGGTTTTCCCATCCTGCTCGAATCACCAAAACAGACCATCCTGCAGGGTGTGGTTTTGGATGAGGCTTCCAATACCCCACTCTCCAGCGCTTCCATTCACCTCATAGAAAATGAGCAACAAATGGTGACGATTATTTCGGCAACTGATGGTTCTTTTTCAGCAATTTTGCCTCCCAACCGTTGCTTCACTGTTCGAGTGGAGAAAGGCGACTATTTCACGCAAACCCTGAAAAAGCCGCTTTGTACCGGTACAGAAAAAAATATCCTCCACCTTAGCCTGATTCTTCAACCTTTCAGGAAAATCTCCCCCAGCTCAACGCCCGGCCAGGATACTGCTTCAACTTCTCTCCCGGAGCGCAAGGAAGAAGTTACCTTCAGGCTTCAGATATATTACGACCAGTTCAGTGCTGATATTCGCGCCGATGCTGTCCCGGAAATGGAACGCCTGCTGCGCATTCTACAAGATAATCCCAATATAAAAGTGGAAATCAGTGCGCACACAGACTCACGCGGC
>CAYTNI010000047.1:0-13214 GCA_964439115.1 uncultured Saprospiraceae bacterium | reverse complement strand
GTTATGAGAATAATATCAGGCTTGATGCTAATCATTGCACTTTTTTCCGGAAGGCTCCATGCGCAGTGTCTGTCCGGAAATTGTGAAAGCGGCAGTGGTGTGATGATACTTGCCGACAAGGGGCGGTACGTAGGTGCTTTCCGGGTCGGTTTACCCAATGGGGTTGGAAGTTGTGAGTTTCCGGACAAGAAAAAATACCTGGGCGAGTGGTTCAACGGCAAGCCTCACGGGTCTGGTTTGATGATGTATCCGGATGGGAGCAGGGTTCGCGGACTTTGGAACGAGGGTGTTCTCATCAGGCAGGACATGGTTAAGGGGCCGGATGGCACTCAGAGTACTGCTTTTGGATGTATTTCCGGAGACTGTTTTGAAGGCAATGGCGTTTATATTTTACCTAGTGGTTCGGTCTATAGTGGAGAGTTCAGCAATGGCGAGATTAATGGATATGGGGTTTGCGATTATATTGATGGCAGCAAATACCGTGGAGAGTGGAAAAACAGATATCCTGATGGTCAGGGGACAAAAACCTATACAGATGGAACGACCAGAAGCGGACTTTGGGAGCGGGGTCTGCCGGTAGATGAGCAAGGAGGTCTGCTTGCCGAATTTTTTCGCTTGCGACCTTCGCGAATAGAGGAGGGGGACATTCAGACCGGCTGCATATCAGGCGATTGCATATCCGGAACTGGGATAATGGTCTATGCGGATGGCTCTCGTTATGATGGACCGTTTCAGGGAGGCAAGGCGCATGGGGAGGGTGTTTTTCAGTATGCAAATCGCACTCGTTATGTAGGGATGCTCCAGGATGGGCTACCCAGCGGTATTGGCACTCTTTTCCAGGAAGGCGGCACAGCCCTTTCCGGTCGCTGGGAAAAGGGCGAGTATTTAGGGATGGAATATGCCTTGTCGCCTTCGCGCACCGGGTGTTTGGAAGGAGATTGCATGCAGGGCAACGGTCGCTATGTTTTTCCTGGTGGAGAAGAGTACGCCGGGAATTTCAGGGACGGCTTGCCGCACGGATTTGGTCGGATTTCGTACCCCAACGGCGACCGGTATGAGGGAGAATTATCCAGAGGAGAACTCCATGGAGACGGCATGCTGACTTTCACCAATGGTATCGTGGCCCGGGGACACTGGCAAAATGGTGTCTGGATCCGGCCGCAACAACCAATGACCTCAGCCAGCAGCATGCCGGAACCTTTGCCCGATGTAGTAGGCGCCGGGCCGGCATTTCCGACGAGCCTGCCACGGGAAGAGGAAGCATCCCTTCCTAAGACATGGGCCCTCGTGGTGGGAGTCGCCGCATATAATCACATGCCCCGACTAAATTACACCGATGACGACGCCTATTTGTACTACGGCTTTTTACAAAGCCCGGGCGGCGGAGCAGTAACAGGCGACAGGATTCGGTTATTGATTGATGAGGCTGCCACCCGAGACCGGATTATCGAATCGATGAATGACCTCGCGGTTCGTGCCGGTTCGCAGGACATGTTGATTTTGTATTTTTCCGGGCATGGCCAGAAGGGTGCTTTTTTACCCTTTGACTTCGACAATTTTGGAAACAAAGTGTATCATGATGAAATAACAGCCGCCTTAAACGCCTCTAAAGCCCGTTACAAAGTTTGTATCGTGGATGCTTGTCATTCCGGCAGTTTTTCAGGTATGAGCCACAGCTTCCAGTATGAAAATTACTACGGCCGGTTGTCCTCCAGCCAGGGAGGAACGGCATTGATATTGTCTTCAAAATCGGAGGAAAATTCCGTGGAGCATATTGGTCTGAGGCAGGGGGTTTTTAGTCATTTTTTGATTCGGGGTTTGAAAGGCGAAGCAGACATCAATGGAGATAGTCGGATTGCCTTGCAGGAGTTGTTCTCTTTTGTTGATTCTAACGTTCGTGCATTTACCGGGCAGCAGCAGTCGCCAATGATACTTGGAGAATTTGACCCTAAGATGGTTTTGGGGGTGAAGAAACCCCAATAAATAGATTATAAACACAGGAGATACTAATTTGCCCTAAAAACACAAAAGCCATTCCGATGCGTAACCGGAATGGCTTTTGATGGTGGGTAACCCCAAAAAATTAGTTGTTATTCATGAGGTTGCCGAGGTCAGGATCCGGAGCAACTACGGAGCGGCGATTTTTTGCACGGCCGTCTTTGGTCGCGTTGTCACCTTCCGGGTTGTTTTCACCGCGGCCTACAGCTGCTACCTGCTCAGGCTTAACACCTTTGCGGAGGAGGTAACGTACGACACCCATAGCGCGGTTAACGCTGAGCTGCCAGTTGTCCATACCGGAATCAGCAGCATATTTCTTATTGTCGGTAAAGCCTTCGACCATGATTTTCACTGCCGGATTGTTCTTGAGTGTCATGGCGAGTTCATCGAGGGCTTTGCGCTGTTCGCGGTTCAAGCCGGAAGCGCCTGTCGAGTAGTTGACAGGAGCAGTCACCACATAGAGACGACCGCCGCGCTGCTCGAGGCTAAGGCCGCTATTCTTGTATGTATTGAAGATACCGTCAATCTGAGCGCGGAGTTTGGCCAATTCGGCTTCGGTCATGCTCAATTTAGACTGAAGATTGTTCATTTGGCCTTTTGTAGCGTCGAGATCCTTGCGGATAGCGGCGATTTCACCGTTGAGGCGAGCCTTTTCAGATTCCAGGGTGGACTGGAGTTCTGCGTTTTGGCCTTCGAGTGCCTTCACGCGAGCCTGTGTTTCGGTCAGGGCGCGATCTACGGCATCTTTGGAAGCCTGGAGCTCGTCAAATTTCTTCTTAGACACGCAGGCGGTCACCGAGCCTAGCACGAGGGTGAGGATGAGGAATTTGGCAATAAGACGCATTTGTTTGCAGTTTAATGAATAAAGATTTTTTAGCTATTTCAACCGGTTTATCGGATGATTCAAGCTGCAAAACAAGGCATTTTTTTCCATTTGCCCAAAGAATTAGACATTCATTTTTATAAAGCAAACAAAATTATGGGGCGTATTGACGTAAGAGTTGGCCATAATAGCGGAAAATTATACTTTTGCAAATCGGTGCGCCGCCGCGGTACGCCACAAATATCCAAAACGACTGGCTTTCAAATCACTTTATGGGTTGCCAGGTGAAGCATAACAATACTTGAATGGACTTCAATATTCGCAAGGAAGGTGGTTTTACCTACATCGAAACCGGCGGCGGCAAGGAAACAATCCTTCTGTTGCACGGATTGTTTGGCGCATTGAATAACTTCGAAGGTATTATCCGCCAATTTGGAAGCACCCACAACGTGGTGGTGCCAATTTTACCCATTTTTGAGATCCCGCTCCGCAAACTTTCCGTTATGGGTCTCGTAGAACACGTGTATCATTTTACAGAATACAAAGGGTTTGACCAGATTCATCTCTTAGGCAATTCCCTTGGTGGGCACATTGCACTGCTGTTTACGCTCCAACATCCCGAAAAAGTTCGTTCGCTCATCCTCACCGGAAGTTCAGGCCTTTTTGAAAGCGCCATGGGCACCAGCTTCCCCAAACGCGGAGACAAGGACTTTATCCGAAGAAAAACCCAGAGCACCTTTTACCGCCCGGAAGTTGCCACCGATGAACTGATTGACGAAATCTTCGCCACCGTGAATGACCGAAATAAAGCCATTCGGGTCATTGCCACCGCAAAATCCGCCATTCGCCACAACCTGGGGGCCAACCTCGGTCAAATACACAAACCGGTACTCTTAATCTGGGGCGTCAACGACACCATTACCCCCGCTTTCGTCGGGGAAAAATTCCATCAGCTGCTGCCCAACTCCAGGCTCTTTTTTATCGACGAGTGTGGCCATGCACCCATGATGGAACATCCCGATACCTTTAATACCTATCTCGGAGCCTTCCTCAAAGAATTTGCTGTAGCTTCCGCAGCCGTTTGAGGCTATCCCACAACATACAACCCACTATTTTCGTTTGCAAGGTTAAATTTGCAGCGGATTTCAATTTCCTTTTTATGAAAAAATTTATCCTATTTACGGGACTTGTTTCCCTCATGATGGCCTGCGGCACACCACGCGAAACAGTAACCGCACCCCCCCAGGTAGAAGCCCCTGCCGCAATCGCAGAAACGGCCCCGGAATTTGCGCCAGAGGAAGTGGCTGTCCCCTATGAAGGCCCCGATTCACTGCCGCGCTATCAGGCCAGCTCCCGTAGAGAAGCCGATTTATTGCACACCCGGCTTGATCTTCGCTTCAATTGGGCTGAGGAAAAAGTACTGGGCAAAGCCACACTGACCCTTCGGCCCTACTTCTATCCAGCCTCTTCCGTTACACTGGATGCCAAGGGATTTGAATTCCACAAGGTAAGTCTCGCAGGCAAAAATACGCCACTGAGCTATACCTATAACGCTGACCAAATTACCATCCAACTCGACCGCACCTACACACGCTCGGAATCTTATGACCTGGAGCTGGAATACACCGCCGCGCCTTCCGCAAGCGGCGGCAGTGATGTCATCACCTCCAACAAGGGATTGTTTTTTATCAATCCGAAAGGAGAAGTGCCCAATAAGCCTATGCAAATCTGGACCCAGGGAGAGACGAGCTGGAACTCCCGATGGTTCCCCACCATTGACCATCCCAACGAGCGCTGTACCCAGGAGCTTTCCATGACGGTGGAAAACCGCTTCAAGACGCTTTCCAATGGTATCCTGGTGAAAACAACGCCTAATCCAGACGGCACGCGCACCGACTACTGGAAACTCGACCAGCCTCATGCCCCTTACCTGTTCATGGTTGCCGTGGGTGAGTATGCCGTGGTGCAGGACCAGTGGCGCAACGTACCACTGCAATACTACGTCGAACCCGAATTTGAAGCCGATGCCAAGGCCATCTTCCCCTACACCCCGGAAATGCTCGAGTTCTTTTCTACAAAGCTCGGAGTCAATTACCCCTGGCCCAAATATGCCCAGATTGTAGTACGAGACTTCGTGTCAGGTGCTATGGAGAATACCACAGCAGTGACTTTCGGCGAATTTGTCCAAAAACATCGCCTGGATCTGGTGGATGACCGCGATAATGAAAAGATTGTTGCCCATGAAATGATGCATCACTGGTTTGGTGACCTGGTAACCTGCGAATCATGGGCCAATCTGACACTCAATGAAGGTTTTGCCAATTACAGCGAATACCTCTGGCTGGAACACAAGTACGGACGCAACGAAGCGGATTTTCACCTACTGGAAGAGTGGGATGGCTACTTCAATTCTACGGCCTCTGACGTTCATCCGCTGATACATTTTGGGCATGAAGATAAGGAGGATATGTTTGATGCGCACAGCTATAACAAAGGCGGCTCCGTGTTGCACATGCTTCGCCATTACGTGGGTGACGACGCATTTTTCACCGCCCTGAAGACCTTCCTCGACAAACACGCTTATAGCTCGGTAGAAGTACAGGATTTGCGCCTTGCCTTTGAAGCGGTAACGGGTGAAGATCTCAACTGGTTCTTCAATCAGTGGTACCTCGCAGCAGGTCATCCCATGCTAAACTTGCAGTATGGCTATGATGCCGCTGCCGGCAAAGCTACCCTTAGCGTGGAGCAAATGCAGGACGCTACTCAGATGCCAGGTATTTTTGATTTGCCCACCGCGGTGGACATTTATGTCGAGGGACAGCCGGTTAGGCGTGAGAAGATTCGGGTGAATAAGCGCGAACAGACCTTCAGCTTTGATGTTCCTGCCGAGCCTGCACTTATGGTGTTCGACCCCGAACACACCCTGTTGATGGAAAAACAGGAGGAAAAAAGCGAGGTACAATACATCTATCAGTACTTCAATGCGCCCTCGCTGGTGGATCGCGTGGAAGCACTGCAATTTTTGACACAAAGTGAAAGTGACGATATCCTCACGGTTTTTAATGCCGGCTTGAGCGATAAGTTCTGGCTGATTCGCGCAGTGGCGGTTTCATACGCCGATTTCGAGGAAGCTCCCGTTATTCAAACCATACGCCAATTGGCAAAAACCGACCCTCACTCCAGTGTGCGGCGCGAAGCTATAGGCAAACTCGGCGAATGGGAAGATGAAGAAGCAACCCTGACGGCAAGATATATTCTGGACAGAGATTCTGTGCCCGGCGTTTTGGCTGCCGGCCTGGCAATCCTGGCTGCATCCGACTCCAAAGCCGCACTCGAATATGCACGAAAGTGGGAAAACTCCACCAACGATGATTTGCTGGGGATTATTACCGATATCTATAGCGCTGAAGAAGACCCTGCCTCCTTGCCGTTCTTTGAACGCCAGTTGGACAACGTGGACGGGTTTATGGCCATGTCCGTTTTTGGCGGCTACCAGTCGCTGCTGACCAAGCTGGATATTGACCCGGCAATCGCTGCATTGGAAAAAATATCGGGTATTGCCCGCAACACCTCGGAATCTGTGTGGCGGAGGTTTTCTGCCGTGAAAGTGCTTTACGACATGAGTGTAGCATTTGAGAAATCTTCAGCAAAAGGTGAGGATGAAGCGCTCTCTGGCCGCTACAAATCCCAGGCAGGGGTATTGAGAAAGCAGGTGGAGGATCTTCGCGATGCCGAGACCGACGAAGACCTGAAAGGCATTTACAACCAATTGCTGGAGGGTAAAGCCGATTAAGCTACACCTCGAAAATATACACGACACGTACAGCGCCGGGACTTCCGGCGCTGTTTTTTTTTACGCACAGGACTGAATTTTTTCAACAAAAAGCGGCGGTGTAATTGAGGTTTTAATAGCTTTACCAAAAAACCATTCACTTTGGAGCACATTCAAAACTACATAGGCGGGCACTTTAAACCGGCTGATAAGGGTCAATATATGAACAACATCAATCCGGCTACAGGTGAGGTGTATAGCACATTGCCGGATTCAGATGCATCTGATATCGAAGAGGCGGTAGGATTTGCAGAGGCTGCATTTCCGGCATGGGCAGGTACTTCGCCCGAGGCGCGTTTTGCGCTGATGCACCGCATGGCAGATTTGATAGAATCAAAATCAGATGAATTTGCATTGGCAGAGAGCATAGACAGTGGTAAGCCGCTGGCAGTAGCCCGCACGGTGGATATTCCGAGAGCGGTAGCCAATTTTCGTTTTTTTGCCACGGCTGCGATGCAGTTTGCTTCGGAAGCACATCCAATGTCCGGAAAGGCCATTAATTACACCTTGCGACGTCCTATTGGGATTGTGGGCTGCATTTCGCCCTGGAATTTACCGTTGTACCTTTTTACCTGGAAAATAGCTCCTGCGTTGGCAACCGGTAATTGTGTAATAGGAAAGCCATCAGAACTTACGCCTATGACGGCTTTTTTACTGGGTAAAGTAGCCCAAGAGGCCGGTTTACCACCCGGAGTGTTGCAAATTGTGCACGGGCTTGGTCCAAAAGTCGGTAATGCCCTGGTGGTACATCCGCGGGTGAAGGCCATATCATTCACCGGAGGCACGGCTACCGGTCGGCACATTTCGGCTATTGCTGCACCGATGTTTAAAAAGCTGTCTCTCGAACTCGGCGGCAAAAACCCCAATATTGTCTTTGCAGATGCTGATTTTGAGGAGGCGATACAGGGGGCTGTCCGGGCGGGTTTCTCGAACAACGGCCAGATTTGTCTTTGTGGCTCGAGGTTGTATGTGGAGCGGCCGATATACGCGCAATTTCGGGACGAGCTGGTCAAACGCGTGCAGGCGATGCGGGTTGGCGATCCGCTGGCGGCAGATACTGCTCTCGGTGCCTTGGTTTCGGAAGCGCACATGCGCAAGGTATTGTCCTATTTGGATTTGGCCAGGCAGGAAGGCGGCAGGGTTCTTTGTGGCGGCGAGCAGTTGATGCTGCCTGGTGAGCACGCTAATGGCTTTTTTTTGCAACCGGCTATTCTGGAGGGATTAAGCGGGCAATGCCGCACGAATCAGGAGGAGATTTTTGGTCCGGTACTTACTATCCAGGCTTTCGACACGGAAGAAGAGGCGCTCGCGTTGGCGAATGGGGTGGACTACGGCCTGGCAGCTGCGGTATGGACGCGGGATTTGGCCCGGGCGCACAGGATGGCAGAGCGTCTGGAGAGTGGGATTGTATGGGTAAACTGCTGGATGTTGCGCGACTTGCGCACGCCCTTTGGAGGGGTAAAGCAATCCGGGGTTGGCCGAGAAGGCGGCTGGGAAGCTATGCGGTTTTTTACAGAGGCGAAGAACGTTTGCGTTCAGTATGGTTGAGATTGCTCATTTTGGCAGCAAATCAGCACCTTTATACATCAAATGTAAAAAAAAACACTTACTTTTACATTTGCAACTAAGCACTCCTAAAAATGAAATCCAGCTCACCCCTGATTATTCCAATCAGGGTTTTGGTAATGCTCGTTAGCTTTGCTGTGCAACTTGCTGTAGGCACTATAGCGCATGCTAAATCTGACACCAAAAGCGAGGAACCTTATCTCGATATTTTCGAACTCATTTTTCAAAATAAACCCCTGGCACGACATAAGCTTGATTCCCTGATGCGAATGGAGACGCTCCCTGATTTGCAGCGCCTGCATGTTCACAACATAAATGGTATTTATCATGCGGTGGGTGGCCAGATGGATTCCGCCTTTTATTACTTCAGCCATGTGGCAGATAAGGCTACCGATAAAAACCTTCGAGCCAGGGCAATGCACAACTTATCCATCATATATAAGGAGCGAGGCGACTATACCCGGGCGGGTGGCCTTGTACGGCAGGCGCTACAGGCATTTCAGGAGTTGGGCAATAAGGATCGCGAAGCTGCCATGTACGGAGAAATGGCCTCTATTTATAATCGCCTCTCATTTTATGACCTTGCACTGGATTATCAATTGAGGTCCATTGAAATCCTGGAAGGGATGCCTGCGAAATATCAAAACTCCCTCTATATCGAAAAGCATAAACTGGCCGGTATTTATTTGAGCATACAGGACTATGAATTCGCGGTCAGAATACTTGAACAAATATTGCCTTTTTTCAAAGCGCGGGGCGATCAGATGAATTCAGCGCTGGTGCAAATCAACTATAGTTTTGCACTTGGGCAACTGGGGTATAAACAGGAAGCAGTCAGACAAATTGATCAGGCTATTCAAAACCTCAATACGTTCCAGAATCAAGACCTGCTATCCCTTGCCTTCAACTGTAAAGCAAGTATAGTGAAAATATTTGGCGGGTCTGTTACCGAAGTCAGGAATTGGTACGAGGCGTCTATCGAAGCCGGCAGAAGATCCAGTGGCACTTATACTTTTGACAACTACATCAACTACCTGACTTTTTTAGTTGACCGTAATGACTGGAGCCGCGCTGTTACCATTCTGGAGGATCTGGAAGCATCCGGCTCGATGAAGATGGATCCGCTGCCTAAAGCGATTCAGTATTTTGAGGCAAAGGCCAAGGTTTTGAATGCCAGCGGGCGCTTTGAGCAAAGCAGTACGAATTGGCAAAAAGCAGTAGAGCTGAAAGACAGCCTTTCCAATCTTAGACTTTCGCGGGTGGCCATGGAGTTACAGGACAAATACAAGAGCCAGGTTTTTGCCAAAGAAGTTGAAATTGAAAAATTGCGTGCCGATGCGCTGGAAAAAAAGGTCAGAAATCAAACGCTAAACTTGTTCTTTGTGCTGCTGTTTGCCGCATTGATCTCTCTGGTGACTATTCAGTATGTGCGCAAAAACAACTTCAAGCAGGAGCAACTGCAGAAACTGCGTGAGGCAAGGGAGTTACTGCTCCAAGAAAAAGCAATTGTACAGGAAATAATGGCCCGGCAGAAGCAGGTGATTGAGGAGCAGCAACAGCAGTTGATGGCCAACGTACTGGAGATTGCCAATCAAAATGAGAAGATTGAGGCCATCCTTGAAAAAGCAGGTGGAAGTGCCCCGGCCGATGTGTCTAAACTCCTGAAAGGCTTAAAAAGCAGCGATCAATACTGGGAGAGCCTCATGTTGAGGTTCCGACATTTGAACCCGCAGTTCATGAAAAACCTTCAGGCCAGGTTCCCTCAGTTGACGCAAAGTGAAATCGAGTTTTGCGCCTTGGTCCGCCTAAATTTGTCGTTTAAAGACATTGCCAATCTGATGCAGATTAGCCATAAAAGTGTCTTTACCAAAAAGTATCGCATCACACAAAAAATGAAGGTTGGTGAAGATGAAGACTTTTTCAAGGTTATTCACGAAATCGATACATAATCTGCCTTTTCGACCTATAAAACTGAAAGCCACTTGTTTTTGAAATACAAATATTTTAAATTTCCTCTCTTGTTCAACTTTTGTTCAACTTTTTTTTCCCTTGTCCGACTTTTGTACAACTCTAAAATTTGCATCATCGGTAGTACACCACCTATATTTGCAACATCAAGTTATTAAATCCATAGTTAAGATATTGTAGTGTTTTTATGATTTTACAGGCCGGGGTCTTTACCTCGGCCTTTTTTTTGCCTAAAGAGGTATTTGCTAATGATGAATAAACAGTGTATTTCTTTATTCGGCTTACCGGAAAAAAAAGAGTCCCAGGGGGTTTGATTGTATATGGAAAAAATATCCTATTATGTGGATGATTTCATGGATAAGGTTAAGTGAATTGAAATTAGACTCGAAGGTCATTAAATGAAACAGTATGAAAATCAAGCACTACAAAACTAACTTTAGTACCGTTCCCAGCGCTGGAAAACCTTGTTGGGTGTACGGACGAATTCCTTCTATTGTTTGGCTTTTGCTGGTTTTTGCATGGTTTATCTTAAATGGTTGTACTCCAGGGGAAAGTCCAAATGTAGCGGATAATGATGGTTCCAAATGGATAGAAGAAGCAACCCTCATACTTAACACCCAAAACGCCGATAGCCTGGCTGCTGTGGCACGAGAATTTTTGAAAACTCCTGCAAGCAAACATAATGGTGAAGAACAGCGCTCCGTATATGGCTTTATGATAAAGGCCTTTTCAATCACGGAACAACCTGATTCAATATTGAACCTGGCACAATTAGTTTGCCGGGAAGCCGAATCCTCGAAAGATACCCTTGAAGTGGCTAAGATTATCTATATGCTTGATTTTGAGGGGCATTTAAAGAATATGGAGCGCTGGGTTGCTCAGTCGGCCACCTATATGGCAATAAGGCCTGACCATGAGTTGGCAGGTAATATTTTCAATAAATACGGGCTGATTCTCAATTTTGGAGAGCGATATGAAGACGCCGGCAAGTGGCTTATAAAAGCTTATCAATACTATCAGGAAAGAGAGGATTATTTAGGCTTATACAACGTATGCCTGAACCTGGGCAATAACTACAGTGATATAAAAAGTACCGGGGATACCCGCAAGTATTATCTTTTAGCACTGGAATATGCACAGCAAACAAAGATTCTGCAAGATGACCTTTCTGCCCTAAACAATCTTGGTATATTTTATCGCCCGCTTAATCCAGATAGCGCCATCCTGTTTTTTACCAGGCTTATACAGCTCGCTCCGAAGCAAAGCCGCTACACCCTACAGGCACACTATAATCTTGGCAACGTATATTTTGAAATTGGCGATCTTACTAAAGCCATGAGACAGTTTGATTGGGTGAAGAGCTCCGCCTCTCAACTGGAGCTTCATGAGGGTGTCGTCATGGGTGATTTAGGACGATCGGTGGTGCTTCGCAAAATGGGTAATTACAAAGAAAGTATAGCCATTCAACAAAAAAGTATGCAATATGCTGATTCTGTGCAAAACGGCTTTCTCAAAACCCGCATCAGAGAGAATTTGGAAGATACTTATGCCGGAATGGGCGATTATCAAAACGCCTATCCGATTCTTAAATCCCTACAAGCTCATAAAGATTCCATATTAAACATAGACAAGCAGGTAGCCATTCACGAATTGGAACTCTTCTATCAGGCAGAACAGAAAAAACTTGAACAACAAAACTTAGCAGCAACTTTGGCCAATCAAAAACTGGCCGGCAGAATCCGGCTTGCAATAGCCTCCTCCATAATAATTATCCTCACATTGCTTTCCTTGTATTACTATAAAAGAAGTAAGGAAAAAGTGCTGGAAATCATAAAACTCAAGGAGAGAAACAACCTTTTGGCAGAGTTGGAACAAATGAAAACCCAACAAGCAGAGTTCCTGGAACAAATTGTGGAACAACAAAAGGCAGAACTGCTGACCATTTCCCAGGAAAATGAGCTCATCCGACAAGAATTCTCATCCGGCAATTTACAGGACTCAATACTTGCTGAAAATGGGAGCAGAGTGATTAGTGCAGCGGGAAATCCACTCTACTGGGAAAATTTGGCCATCAAGTTCAACTTAATATTTCCAGGACTCGTGGATCGTCTCAAGGAAAAACACCCTCGTCTTTCTCCCTCGGATATCCAGTATTGTATGCTGCTCAAACTCAATATCCCCCTCAAGGATATTGCATCTATCCTCAATATTACCCTTCAAGGCGTGTATAAGAAAAAATATCGCCTGGAAGAAAAAATGGGTATTGACGCTTCTCAGGATGATATTAATATATTGATACAGACCTTAAAGTAAGCCCTCGAACTAAAATACAGTACTAGAAAATTTATTTTTTCTTTTTAAATCATTGATTATCAATGCCCTATCACTTTGGGGTATTTTTGTCAAATGAAGAAATTCAATGCCCTTTTTACTTTTGAGGCAAGTTGATAACAATCCTTATTTTTCAAGTAAGGTGTATTAATGAAATTGTAGTGTTTTTATGATTCGAAGGCCGGGGTATTTACCTCGGCCTTCTTTGTAACCTACCTTCATAAATAAGCCTTTTTAAACGAATGGAAACACTTACCCCATTCATTAGCGAACCACTGCCGTATCCCGTGCAGACCGGGAAAATCCAACCCGGTATATCTCATCATTCTGAATCCTGTGAATCAACCACGGCCTCATTCTTTAGCCCCCGCCCCTGAAAAAGTGCTTTTTTGGTACTCAGAAGTGCTTTTTAGAATTTGCCTTCAGGCAAGGCTGAGCTTCCTTTGCAATTGAAATTTATACACCAGTCCTCATTTTTCAGCTATTAAATGATATAACATGTTCACAAAACAATCTGCCTTGTTTCAGATGAATAAAACACGCCCTGGTATGGGTTGGATTTTAAAAACCAATTGAATGCAGAAGCACGACTTTTCAGGAAACCTCCTGCCGGCCAATTTGATCCTCACAACTGGTCGTACTACCTTCCGTATTCAGATACAGACCATTATTGGCGACGATATATCAAGGAGATGG
>CAYTNI010000046.1:0-13342 GCA_964439115.1 uncultured Saprospiraceae bacterium | reverse complement strand
AGCCTGCGACTGTCCATTGCCTTGTAAAATCCATTAATTAACAAAGATACACCCACTATGGGATTTTTGAAGGAAGAAAAGTGCGCAATTTTCACCAGGGCGAACTAAAAGCAGCGCTGTAAAATACCCAAAAGCCTTTTTCCTGTATATTTACAGAAAAGAAAATAATGACTACGGCAAAAACACACTACCGGCGCTGGCTGATACAGGCGCCACTCGGCTTGATAGGCGTCGGTTTTGGCGCTTGTCTGATTGCAGAAGCGGCCAATCTCAAATTTTCAGGTGCTGAAACACTCGTGTGGGTAAGCGCCGGCACAGGAGCCCTTGTGGTATTCAACAGCGGTCTCTGCATATTTGGCGATGCCATCCTGCATCGCATGCGTTTTGAAAAGCTAAATCATCCCCAAAACGAATGATGGTCGGATTTTTTTAGTGGTTACTCCAAAAAATCGGGTCTCCTTTTAGACTTTCCCCCTAACTTTAGTGTTGTATTCAATGAGACGATATCCAAATGTTTTTTGGAAATCTACTTTATATTGATGTGATTACAAAATAATAATTATGAAAACGTTGTTCTGCTTTGTTGTTTTTTGGTTTTTTAGTATTTCGACCTATGCGGAGAATGGTGTAGAAAATCCGGAAAATGAGCCCAAAAGCAGTTATTGGAGTAGTATTTTGGGGCAATGGGAGAATATTTTATCTACCTCTGAATTACCGGAAGCCAACAGGGAAGAAAATGCTGGTCCGTTACAGATTGAAACAGCCTCGCTCCGTATTCATTTCCTTGAAGATGGTACCTTTATACGCACATTGACCATGGGCAAAGAGCGCTGGGAAGAAAGAGGGCGCTGGGAAATCACGCCGGATGAAAAGATAGTGTTCTTTTTCAGTACAGGTCATCCGGTAGAGGAGGCCCTGGTGAGATATCTGGAGCCGGAAGAAATGGTGCTCGAGCTTTCCCTGCATATCCCTGGTCTCAATGTGGATCTGGAGCCACGACAGGTCTATTTTCACAAAGTGTAAGCGTTGAAATGGCCGGATGAGGGGATTAATCCTCCCAGTCCCACTTGTCAGGATAGCTTTGTTTGTAGTGTTGCCTCGTGAAAACGCGCTGTTTCTGCCTTTCCAGAATGAGCCGCGCAAGTGCAAGATGAGCCGGTTCGGGTGCAAGCGGGGAGAGTGCGAAATCTACCTTGCGCTCATCAACATCCATGCGATACATCAGGCTCATCAGATATTCCAGCCGGTGCTCAATCATCCATTCTACTCTTTCCGCAAGCGCTTCCAGGAGTTGCTCTTCGCTGATCACCGGCTCTTCGGTCACCGGCTCGAAATCCTGCGCCACGAGCGCACTGAGCTGTTCGAGGGTTTCTTTTTCCATTAATGATTGTTATTACGGCTTATCCACGACAATATTTCCTGCTCGGACTGTTCAGCTACTTTTGCCGGAATACTCAGCCGTTGCTGTTGCAGAAAGTCAATAACTGCCGCTTGGCCAGGGGCAAAAGCGTCCCTTAACACCAGAAATCGACTGGTAGCGGCGCCGGAGGTAACGACATCTGCAGGAAGGGCCATTGGCTTGTCCAACATGGGCTGAACGGCAAATTCACCTGTTTCCATTTCGTAATGAGGAAGGATGGCCTGATAGGTGTCAGCACCTGCGGAAAGCAAAAACAGGCCTCGAAAATCCGTAGTGGAGGCCTTGTATTCGGCAAAGGGCATGATGGATCTAGGGCGAGATTTGTCTTTTAAATCAAACGCAAAAGCCCCAAAATCGCGACAGAAGCCCAGTAGGTAATCCTCCCAAACTTCTAATCGCAGGATGGTGCCAGACTGGTCGTCAACCTCCTGCCTTTGGGTACTGAAAGCAGGCTTGAGCGCTGGCAACCAGCGGCGGTTAACAGCATCAAAAAGGAAAAGAGAATAGGCGCCGCGAACAGCCACCATCTGATGGGTATTGTGGTAACTGATTTCAGCACTGAAATAGGGGAAATCAGGGCTCCCGTTTACCGGAAATACCTTTCGGGACACCAGCGTACAAGACCTGGTGTCATAGACCTCTGCCACGCGGTAGCTCTCGCCATAAGCCGGGTCGAATGTGCTGGAATCGGCAGTTATGGCAACCCAGATATGAAGCGGCCTAATCCAGACAGCACCGTTCTCTGACAACTGCTTTCCCTGCGTAACACAGGCCGGCGTATGGTGCTGTGGCCTTTCCGACCGGTCATCCGTAGGGCTTTTGGAGATTTGCTGCGCTGAGTCCGTCGGGGTCGGGGTACAATAAGCACACGCAATCCCTAGCATCATCAGTAGTGCAAGGTCGGGGAAAATACGCTTCATGTTTTACATTTTGCTCCAATTTAAGCCTTTGGCGGGATATTTCCTGCGCTTTTCCAGGATAATTTCACATCCTGGGGTGACCCTGGAAATCATCAGGATAGGAAGTTCATATCCAGATGACTGCCCACAATCCGCATTTCCCTATATCATCCGCCCGATTTTCAACTCAACAGCACGCGCCTCAAATCGCTTCTGCAGGTTCCTCTTCCTCTTCTACTACAATCAGCATATTGGCTCTTTCGCTGGAAATGTAGGAATATATGGCCGGAATTACGAAAAGCGTAAGCAAAGTGGAGAAAAACATACCCGCCACTACGACAATACCCATGGACACCCTGCTTTCCGAGCCGGCACCGAGGGCCAGGGCAATGGGAAGTGTGCCCAGAATAGTGGATAGACTGGTCATCAGGATAGGACGAAAGCGCGACACCGATGCGTCGATAATAGCATCGAAACGGCTGAGGCCCTGGGCTTTGCGCTGGTTGGCAAATTCCACAATCAGAATGCCGTTTTTGGCCACCAATCCTACAAGCATGATGATACCAATCTGACTAAAAATATTGAGTGTGGCATCAAAGAACCAAAGCGCAGACAATGCGCCGGCCATGGCTAGTGGAACGGTAAACAGGATGATGAAGGGGTCGCGGAAGCTTTCAAACTGAGCGGCCAACACCAGGAAAATCAATATCAAGGCAAGGCCAAAGGCGAAAAGCAGGCTGGAAGAGCTTTCCTTAAAGTCTTTTGACTGACCGGCCAGAGCGGTAATGAAAGTATCATCCAGCACGCGGTCTGCAACGGATTGCATGGCATCAATACCTTCACCAAGGGTTTTTCCGGGAGCGAGGCCGGCAGAAACAGTAGCAGAAATGAATCGATTGTATCGGTAAAGACCGGGAGGAGCGCTACTCTCCGCTGTGCTGATCAGGTTGTCGAGCTGAATCATTTGCCCCCGGTTATTCCGGACGTACAAGCGGCGCAGGTCAGCGGGCTTATTGCGGTCCTGGCGCTCCACCTGGCCGATAACCTGGTATTGCTTACCATTCAGGATGAAATAGCCGAATCGCGAACCACTGAACGCCAATTGGAGGGTTTGGGCGACATCAAACATAGACACACCGAGATCCTGAGCCTTTTGGCGGTCTATTTGAACGTTAATTTCGGGCTTGTTGAATTTCAAATCCACGTCGAGGATGGTGAACGTAGAATCCTGGCGGGCGGTAGCCAGAAAATCAGGTAGTACACTTTTCAATTTTTCAAAACTGGGCGCCTGGATGACGAATTGCACCGGCAAGCCGCCACGGCGACCGCCACCGACGCTGATAGTGGGCTCCTGAGTGACGAATATCCTGGCTCGGGTTTCTTTGGACAATGATGGCATCAGGGCATCCAGGATTTCCTGCTGGCTGCGCGTCCGCTGGTCAGCATCTTTGAGAATGAGGTTGACAAAGCCGTTATTGGCCGAAGCTGTAGAGCCAAAACCGGGAGATGTCACAGAGGTAATGCCCTCCACCTCGGGTACCTGGCTGCGAACAAGCCGGAAAACATCCATCACTACTGAGTCCGTAAATTCAAAAGTTGATCCTTCCGGAGCGGAAATTACGCTGCGCAGGCGGCTACGGTCTTCATTAGGAGCGAGTTCGGAAGGTACTTCGTTGCCGAAATAGTAAATCAGTCCGGCCGCACCGCCCATAATGACCAGCGCTACCCAGCGGGCTTTGAAGAACCAAAGCAGCAATCTTCGATACCCGGAAATGAGTCTTTCGAAGAAAGGCTCCGTGACCCTGTAGAAAAAGGGCTCTACAGCACGTTTCTTCAGGATGCGGCCGGAGAGCATGGGCGTTAGCGTCAGCGCCACGAAGGAGGAAATGATAACAGAACCTGCAATTACGGCACCAAATTCCCTGAACAACCTACCTGTCAGGCCTTGCAAAAATATTACGGGCAGAAACACGGCCGCCAGCGTTACCGTAGTAGAAATGACTGCAAAGAAAATTTCCCTGGCTCCTGCCAAAGCCGCCTGAATGGGTGCCTTTCCACCTTCAATTTTGGTGTATATGTTTTCGAGTACCACAATGGCATCATCCACCACAAGGCCAATGGCTAACACAATACCCAGCAGCGTGAGCACATTGATGGAGAATCCGGCGATGTACATGATAAAAAATGCACCCACCAAAGAAATAGGGATGGCAAGCACCGGGATGATGGTGGTGCGCCAGTCGCGCAAAAACAAGAAAATGATCAATACCACAAGGCCAAAGGCCAGGAAAATGGTTTCCTGAACTTCTTTAATAGATGCCCGGATATATTTAGTGGTATCAAATCCTATGGATACCTCCAGGTCCTTGGGGACATCCTTTTTTATTTGCTCAAGACGTCGGTACACCTCATCGGCAATTTCGATGTGGTTGGTGCCGGGTTGAGGAAGGATGGCATTTCCTACCATGGGTTTGCCATCGCGACGCAGCAGCGTACGCATGTTCTCGGGAGCGAGCTCCGCATAGCCGATGTCGCGAAACCGCACAAGACTTCCAGACTGCTCTTTGACAATCAACTTATTAAAATCCTCTGGACTGCTAAGGCGGCCAGCTGTACGCACCACGAGTTCCGTGCTGGCGCCCTCCACAATACCCGACGGCAATTCGATATTTTCGCGGTTGAGCGCGTTACGTACATCTAAAGGAGTAAGTTGATAAGCGGCCATGCGGTCGGGATCCATCCAAAGACGCATAGAGTATTTCTTTTGCCCCCAAATATTGATACCACTAACGCCAGGTATGGTTTGAAGGCGCTCCTTGAACACATTTTGTGCGATTTCACTCAACTCGAGCAAAGAGCGCTCCTCACTGAAAATGGTAATAAAAACAATCGGAGAAGCATCGGCATCGGCTTTGGAAACCACCGGCGGGTCAGCATCGAGCGGCAATTGGCGCACCACCTGAGAAACTTTGTCGCGCACATCATTAGCTGCAGCCTCCAAATCCTCACCTAGATTGAATTCAATGGTAATATTACTCCTGCCGGTACTACTAACTGAAGTGATACTGCGGATACCGGCAATGCCATTCACCGCTTCTTCAATCGGCTCCGTAATTTGAGACTCGATGATGTCGGCATTGGCACCGGTATATCCTGCGGAAACCGTAATGATAGGTGGCTCCACACTCGGATATTCGCGAATGCCCAGATACTGCATGCCGATAAGTCCAAAAAGTACAATGACCACCGACATCACGATGGATAAAACTGGGCGTTGAATACTGATGGAAGATAGACTCATGGCAATTATCCAATTTTAACTTTCAAAAAAATTCCCTTTCCATTATTGCATGCCGGGCTCGGCAACTTGCTCAATGGTCACAGGAGAGCCGGGGCGCAGCTGCATGACACCTGAAGTGATGAGGGTATCTCCTTCCTGGAGGCCATGCAACACCTGGACATCAGTGTCCTTGCGGATTCCGGTTTCAATTTTGACGGCTTCGGCCATGCCGTTGCGGCACAGGAACACTTTTTGAATGCCCTCTTCCGGAACGACAGCCTCCGTAGGGATCATGATGGCGCGTTCATAAGACTGCAAACTGACAGATACTGCCGCAAAAGCGCCGGGTAAAATACTTCCCCCGGGGTTTGGAGCAGATGCCTTAACGCGCAGTGAACGGGTGGCAGGGTCAATCTGTGGCTCTCTGGCTATGACCGTGGCGGTGTATTGCGCGTCGGAGCCATCCATTTTAAACCGTACCAGGGAGCCTTTCTTTAATACGGCATTGTATCGCTCCGGGACAGAAAAAGACAAATGGATAGGATTGGTACTAACCAATTTCACCATAGACATACCAGGCGATACGAAGCTCCCCTCACTTATCATCCTGAGTCCGAGCAGTCCGTCAAAAGGTGCCAATATACTCCGCTTGCTGATCTGGACGTCTATAAGGGCAATTTCAGCGAGTACCTGGTCGGCTTCTGCGCGGGCAATTTCGTATTCCTGGAGGCTGACGCCCTCCCGATCGTATAGATTTTTAAGGCGTTCTGCGATGCGTTGAGTCAATTCCCTGCGCACGAGGAGGCGCTGGCGTTGCGCCTGCAGTTCTTCGTCGTCCAATTGTACCAGTAGTGCCCCTTTTTTTACAAAAGTGCCTTCCTGGAATAAAATTCGGGTAATTTTTCCGGCAACTTCCGATGCTACCAACACATCTTCCGGGGCGGCAGTAGAGCCATTGACGGATATTTCATCTCGAAGGTCGCGGGGTACAATCCGAATGGCACGCACATTGGTGGGGCCGGCAGGTTTTCCGCCCGGACCACCTCCCGGCATAGGTGCAGATTTTCCGGGAGCAGCCGCGTCTTCCCCACTGAAAAAACCTGCTCGATAAAGAAAGAACCCACCTACAAATACGATAATGGCGATAAGGGTGGCGATAATTCGAATTCGGTGCTTGCCCATTGGTTATTTTGATAAATGAAAACGGCCGTAAAGGTACGAAAACCCCTTGTTATCCGAAGTATATGAATTATTTACTCAATCGGTTCTGCCTAAAAGCCTACCCATTCCGGCATCTGACGCACTGTTGTGTTTCCAGTAATCGTCTAGGATGAGGTGTGTTCTCCTGGCAATTGTCTGGCGGGATTTTCCGTCAAATCCAGGGTGCTCGTCTGCCCACCCGGCAATCCGATACGGCGCATCTTGTTCAAATACAATTTCAAGTGTGCGCTGGAGCGCCGGAAATTGAAGGCGATATACTTTCAGGGCATCCCCTGCGAAATCCTTACCCGAATAATGCTCCAGACTTGCGTTCACATCGTGCACTTCAAAGGGTTTGTGCAGGAGCCGCACCAGGGTGGCAGAAGGTAGTACTTTGATTTGACCCTGTGGCAAAGCCTCCGGGTTCATCCGTATGCGGTTGAATATCTCATCTTCCAGCATGGCAAGCGGCGCCGCTCCATCCTCATCTCCCTCATCTTCGAAATAAGAGCGCACCTGCGTTCGGTAGCTTTTTCCGGCAAAATTAATCTGCATGAAGGTTTGGCCGCACCAGTCCTGACTGCTATGCGTCACTTTCAGCGTATATGGATGCTGTTTGGTTTGTTCAGGCGTAAATACAGAAGTCATCACCGAGTAATCGTAGATTCCCGTGGTAAAACGGTGCATGAGATTGGTTTTGAGCACAGGAATGGAATTAGGATTTTGATAACGGTCGTTTTTCACCTGCTTGTCGGTCAGGAAATCCTCGGTAACCATCACCAGGATGGCTTCTCCCGGATGGAGGTCTCTGTATCGGTGCTGGGCGATTTCGAAGCGGCTGATTTCTGCTTTGCCCTGTCGCCAGTAAGCACTTAGTAAAGGAAGGGTATCCCCTGAGGTCTTCCGGTCAGTGGATTCAATCAAAGCATTATTGCCAGCTTTGGGGTGATTCGGCTGGCCGCATTGCAGGCCCAAAACAACAATTCCAATGAAGATTAATGATTTTAAAACCATGAATTATTAAATTTTAATGGCCCCTTATCTGGGAAAACAGCGCAATTTACTCAAATTGAAAGTATAGACTTTGATGAAACCGCTATCTTTACTTAAAAAAAACAAATGCAAAAATACTTCAGTATCGCGCTGCTGGCCATTCTCGCTTTGAGCCGATGCGAAAAGACCGACTCGCCGGGGCAAATGACCGAAATTCAAAGCTTCGGCAGCAATCCCGGCAACCTCAAAGCATATCAGTACATCCCTGACCGATTGCCCCGAAAAGCACCGCTGGTAGTCGTTTTGCACGGTTGCCTGCAGGACGCCCAGGAAATGGCTCGCCTCAGCGGCTGGAATGACCTTGCCGACCGGGAAAAATTCGCAGTACTCTATCCGCAGCAACAAGTGTTTAACAACACCAATCGCTGTTTCAACTGGTTTAACCCCGAGGATATTGCCCGCAACAGCGGGGAGGCGCAGTCCATCCGACAAATGATAAATCGGGTCATGGAGGATCATCAATCAGACAACCGACGGGTCTTTATTACCGGCATTTCTGCCGGTGGCGCCATGACATTGGTAATGGCGACAGCCTATCCGGAAACCTTCAGCGCAGCAGCGCCTATGGCGGCAGTCCCCTACGGAGCCGCTGAGGATATTCCCGGCGGCATGATGGCCATGGCCGGCCAGGTGGTATTAGGTCCGGAGGCTTGGGGTAGCAGGGTTCGAAACGCCAACCCAGGTTACAGCGGGCCATATCCCCGCCTGGTCATTTTCCACGGCACCGACGACCCAATCGTAAAAATTGCCAACGCCAATGAAATTGTCAAACAGTGGACTGATGTACTGGGGCTGGGCAACACTCCGGGAACAGCCGTTGCCCAATTCAACCAAAACCCTTATGTCAGCAGCACTACCTGGAAACTGCAAAATAAACCGGTGATAGTGAGATACGATATTTCCGGGCTAGGTCACGCCATCCCGGTAGATCCCGGCACAGGGCCACAACAGGGTGGAGAAACCGCGGTATTTGCCAAAGATCTGGACTTTCATGCCGCCTGGTGGTCGGCTAATTTCTTCGATATCCTGCAGGATTAGTGGGGTATTCAGGATAAAAAACGCTGGCGCAGCTCCGGAGTGGGCATCCAGCAGGATTCCTTTTGGCCAAACCAGCGATAGCGGTGGCGTGCGACATAATCGTAAATGCCGTCTCTCCAGCTACGCGGGATGACCACCCCAACCCTGCAAAGCGGCCATAAACCGCCTAGATTGCCTGCAATTCCCAATACTGCGTCAGATTTAACGAAAACCTGTTCATCCACAATCAATACTACGGAGTCAATCGCTACACCTTGCAAACCGTACTTTGCCAAAAGCGCCATACCTGGTTCCGACTGCAACGCCGCAAATCGAAAGCGCTGACGGGCATCGTGCCGAATGATAAACTGAACCGTACCATTGCACAGGTTGCACACTCCGTCAAATAAAACTATGCATGTTTTCATAGCCATTCGAACACCACTGATTTGCAAATGTTTTTTTAGATCATGCTCAAAACCACTACCTTTGTTAAAAATTTCAATTAATAAATAACCTTCGATATGCAAGATACGCAAAATGGCCTGGATATAGCCAAAAAAGCCAGAGAGGACCGTTTTCAGAGTCACGATTACTACCTGCTCGACGAATTGCTCAGCGAAGACCACCTCTTGGCTCGTGCAGCAGTGCGCGACTGGGTGAAACAGGAAGTATCTCCTATCATTGAAGAATACTCCGATAAGGCCAAGTGCCCGACACATTTGTTCCAAGGGTTGGCCGAAATCGGCGCTTTTGGCCCCAGTATTCCGGCAGAGTACGGCGGTGGCGGCATGGATGAAATTGCCTATGGCGTCATTATGCAGGAGTTGGAACGCGGAGACTCCGGCGTTCGCTCCATGGCTTCCGTCCAGGGTTCTTTGGTTATGTATCCGATTTACCAATTCGGGTCGGAAGAACAGCGGCGCAAGTATTTGCCCAAGCTCGGCAGCGGCGAATTCATCGGCTGTTTCGGCCTCACCGAACCCGACCACGGCTCCAATCCTTCAGGAATGGTCACCAACATCAAAGACGATGGCGACGCCTATATTCTCAACGGTGCCAAGATGTGGATTACCAACTCACCGGTTGCAGATATCGCTGTGGTTTGGGCCAAAGATGAGAGCGGCGTCATTCGCGGGCTTATCGTAGAAAAGGATATGAAAGGCTTTTCAGCCCCTGAAATCAAGGGCAAGTGGTCACTCCGCGCATCCATCACCGGCGAACTGGTATTCGAGGACGTGCGTGTTCCCAAAAGCAATGTCCTCCCGAATGTTCAAGGCCTCAAAGGCCCATTATCCTGTTTGTCAAAGGCTCGCTACGGCATTGCCTGGGGCGCTATCGGTGCCGCGCTGGACTGCTACGATTCGGCCCTGCGTTATTCTAAAGAGCGCATTCAGTTCGGCAAGCCAATCGGACAATTCCAGCTCACCCAAAAGAAGCTGGCAGAGATGATTACAGAAATCACCAAAGCACAGGTGCTCACCTGGCGGCTTGGCACCCTCGCCAATCAGAAGCGGGCTACACCGGCCCAGATTTCCATGGCAAAACGCAACAATGTCAATATGGCCCTGGAAGTGGCCAGGGAGGCCCGCCAGATTCACGGCGGCATGGGCATCACCAACGAGTATCCCGTGATGAGGCACATGATGAACCTCGAAACCGTACTCACCTACGAAGGTACACACGATATCCACCTGCTCATTACCGGCATGGATGTTACCGGGCTCAATGCTTTCGGAGGATAAAGACGATGCCCAAAAGGCAAAAAAAATCGCCAGACGCAAACCAACAAACCGTTGGTTTGCGTTGTATGGCGAATTGTAGTAAACATATTCCTTGAAATGACTACTCGCTTGCTGTTTATCCTGTTCGCACTGGGCCTGCAAATTGCAACTGCCGTAGCACAGGAAGGTGTAATTTTTCTTTCCAATCCATCCTTTGAGGATATGCCTCAGCACAGCCGAACACCGATTGGCTGGGTGGATTGCGGCCCGTTGATGGAATCCCCTCCGGATATCCAACCAGGCTTTTGGGGGGTGTCCAAAGCTGCTCAACACGGAAATACCTATCTAGGGCTTGTAGTTCGCCAAAGGGAAACATGGGAAGGTATTTCCCAGGCGCTTAGCCGCCCAATGGAAAAAGACAAATGCTACGAATTCAGCATCTTCCTCTGTCGCGCCGAATTTTATCTCAGCCCCTTGTCACAGGATGCCAGGGATTCCGCCAATTTTGTCACCCCGGCTAAATTGCGCATCTACGGAGGATTTGGCCCTTGTGATAAACAATACCTCCTGGCCGAAACTAAGGAAGTTATAAGCCATCGTTGGCTCGAATACAAATTCAAGCTCGAACCGATAGCCGCTTATTCTCATATTTCCATTGAGGCTTTTTATCGCACACCCGTGCTCTTCCCATACAATGGAAATGTCCTGGTGGATAACCTCTCTAATTTAAAGCTGATTCCTTGTGATCAGCCCATCGAAGATGTACCTACAGCAGAAACGTCAGCCACCAAACCCAATAATCCTACCGCCGCCAAACCGACAACAACCAAACCGACAGACTCCTCGGCTGTAAAACCAATGCCTCCCACTTCTGCGAATGGCAATCCCGCACCGCCTACCCCAAAACCCGCCCCCGCTGAGGTCTCCATCGCTGAGTTGCGCGGTGCCGACCTCAAAGAAGGTCAAACCATTCGCATTGATAAGCTCTATTTCAAGGCAGACAGCGCCGTCATCGTAGAATCCTCCAATGCCGTTCTGCAGGATTTATATACTTTCATGTCGAAAAATCCCGAAGTCAGTGTTGAAATTGGCGGACATACCAATGGACTGCCTCCTCATGAATACTGCGACAAGCTATCTGCGGCCCGTGCCAAAGTAGTGTATGACTATCTGATACAAAAGGGAATCCCGGCCACTCGCCTGCAATACAAGGGGTATGGCAAACGCCAACCGGTGGATACCAACGCTACCGTGGACGGGCGAAGGAAAAACCAAAGGGTGGAGGTCAAAATTCTAAAGTTGAGCCGCTGACGCAGCAGGTCTAACGCGCAATACCCACAGGCATTTCGGGGTCATATTTACCCTTCAACACGGGCGATTGTGCTCCTGCTGTATATTCCCGAACTTTGACACGTACATATTCATACAACTCCTCAATGGTCACAATGCCGTTGTCATTGTCGTCAGCCGCTCCCTTCAGCCCCCGGATCAGGTAGTGGCTGAAAACGCCGGATCGGAGCCCCCCATCTTCCAGCGAAAACTCCTCCCCCTTAGAAGAAAGCAATAAGGCTATACCCCCTTCCGCATCCTCGAAGGCTTGGTAAAAATCCCGAAGGCTGGTTTGAATATTGGGTGACTTGGCTGCGAAATCAGGGGTAAATGCCCCCGCATGACAAGCATCCGCCAACACAATTTTGTGCCTGGCCTTGCCCAAATGAAGAATTTCTTCTATTTCACTGTAATACAGCCTTTGGCGCTCCCCATCATAATCGGCAGGCAGAAAGCTGTCCTCCAGGCCATGACCGGAAAAATAAAAGAGCATTACATCGTTTTCGTCAGACTGGAGGAGTACCTCATCCATGGCCCTGAGTATATTCTCCCGGGTCGCATAATCATCAATAAGTACCTGGATTTGTTCGTCGGGAAGTGCTCCTCCCTGAGGGCTTTTCAAAAAAGCATAAAGTTGGTACGCATCGTCATCGGTGAAGCGCAGTGACTTCATGTGTTGATATTGGGCAACGCCTACCACTACTGCCCAGATTCGTACCTCGTTGGTGCTGTCAGGGGTTTCCTCCAATGAAGCTACCGGAGCCTTGTCCTCTGAAGAGTTGGGGGTCATCAGCACGCCATTTTCCCAGACACCTTGTATGATTTGGCCGTCAGACATATAAAGGATACCAGGGCCGTGGGGCTGGTGATTCGCCCATAGGCCTTCAAACCAGCTACCGTTGGGATAAGACAAAACTCCGTGGCCGTGGAAGTGGTTTCGTTCAAACTGACCGCGGTAAACCCGGCCATCCGAATAATTGTAAATCCCCTGCCCATCGCGAAGATGAAACCTCCACTGGCCGGAATATTTGTCTCCGTTGCTGAAAGTCAGTACGCCATGGCCATGAATCAATCCATGAGAAAACTCCCCGGCATAACGCGCCCCACTGGGAAAAATACATTCCCCATAACCGTCAAAACAATCACCGGTAAAGCACTGAAACTGCGCTTTTAAAGGATTGAAAAACAACAGAAAAAATGAGATACTCAAAATCGCCTTTGTCATATAGGGTAGTAATTTGGTGTGTTTGCCAGGCCTTTGAAAAATACCCCGGGATATTCTAAGATCAATTTTCTCGGCAATGGTTTTGTAGCGATTTTGGAATAGCATCTTGGTTATAGGTGAAGAAAATGTGGCATTTAATGGTAAAACTAAAATCGACATGGCTTATTGTTTACGACAGAAATTTATTATTTCTTT
>CAYTNI010000045.1:0-13370 GCA_964439115.1 uncultured Saprospiraceae bacterium | reverse complement strand
GCCCCTGTTCGTTGATATAAGCCCAGCGCACAGGACTTTCAGGCGTAGATACTACATATACGCCTGCCTGTGACATGGGTTGACTGAGTCTTTGTGCCGGCAGAGCCTGAAATTCATCCAGGAACTGCTCATGCCGTGCAATCTCAAACTTGGAGGGCTGGTCTAATGGCTTGGGGTGGTTGAGTGCAAGTTGGCCGCCCAAGGCTACCCGGGCACGGCCGGCCACAAATCGTCCGATGTAGGTATATCGGAGAGGTCTGCCATCCTGTTGTAGTTCAATACCCTTGCGGTCCATTAGCCCCATTAGCCCTTGCTGATCTATAAAGGCGGTATATTGGTAAAGGCTGTCAAAACGCCGGAACCCGAGCACGCTGCTGTCGCCGATGAATGCCCGCCTGTCCGTATCATACAGGCGTGTAACGGCCTGCCGTGCCTGGTAGGAGGATATCAGCGGCGACATGTACCCCGGCTCGCGGTAGAAAAGTGCTACGAGCTTATTGCGCAGTACCTCTTCGGCTTTCCAGAGCGCATCAGAAGATGGAATCGGAATCCTTTGGATTTCCTTCTCGCCACTGGGACGACCTTTGTTCTTATCAATAGCTTTGAATAAAACCCAGGCATTGTTGTCTTTTTTTAAAAATAAGGTATCGGTCTTGTGAGGTATGCCTTTACTTGGTCGCAACTTTATTTTTTCGGCTATTTCTGCTTCCCTTAATGGGCGATCGGCATTTGACGAAACGCGCATCAGGCGAGTCTGGGCGAACTCTTCCGTAAATAGGCCATTGGCAGAAAAAGAGACGGTCATACTGGTGCCGGGGAGTTGCAAGACAGCCACGTTGCTGTCTTGGAGTATTATTCTGCTGGCAGCGGTGGGATAAAATACCAGGCCGGTATCGGCTACTCCCAGTAGCTGAAAGGTACCCCGGCTTTGAGCAAATGCAATCCGGCCTTCGAAATCGGAAATAGAGGCAAAGGCGGGGACTTGAAGCACCCTTGAAGTAGGCAGGTGGTAGAGGCCGAAACTCGTGCTCCAGATTTTATAAATACCTGGAAAGCCGGAGGGTTGAATCCAATTATAAGGCAACCGGGTTTCCCCGCCGGCGGTATCCACCAGGGCAAGGCCATTTCCGGATGGCATTTGAAAGGCTTTATCATCGTCTAGTGGAAAAAACCACTCCTGTCCGGTGTTGGAGTTACCTGTTTTCAAAAGGGTAATCAGCTTTTGAATATCCAGGTCGTCATGTGTTTTCAGGAATACCCGTTTCAGCTCTGCCGGGCGGTCATGTATGCGCCAGAGGGCTGCGGCAAAGCGTTGGTCATCTACCTGGGAAACAAGTACCGCCATGGTAGTATTGAGCTTTTCCACCTGCACGAAGCGCTCCGGTCCCGGGCGATAGCTCCCATTGCCCTCGTTGGTCAGGCGACGCCAGTAAAGGCCGTCGAAGCCCAGGAACATATTTGCACCCAGCAGGAGGAGGTCTTCCTGCGGTTGGGGGATGAACACCGCTCCGGTGGAGTCCACGGCTTGCCATAAGCCTTTGCCGGCGCCCACCTTGAAACAGCCGGACAAACCTGAAGGCTGTATTGCCGTATAGCCGGGCGGTATCACGACTTCACCGGATAGTCGGCATACACCCCAAAGACCATCTTTTTTAAAAAAGACAAACCGCGGAGAGGTGTTTTCCCAAGATTCTACACCGATATGCAGGTCTTCAAAGCGCATACCGTTGAGCAGGTATCTGCCGGCGGTATCTACTATGGCAAATCCTTCGACACCCAATTCTTCCACGGCAAACAGGTGGTCTCCCAGGATGCGAATCTGCTGGTATCGGGCAGGCAGGACCTCCCTGAGCGCCCGGTTGAGGATACCTACCTGCTCATCGGTTTCAAAAAGGCGGTAAGGTGAAGCTATTGGTTTGCTGAGGTCACCGCCATGGTAGGAGAGGTAGTCTTCCTGGATGTAATCGTAGCGAGGTTCTACCAATACGTAGGCGCGATCGCCTTCCGGGGTATCGAAGAACCTGGCAAATCCCGTTTTGTGGTTTACGCGTATCTGAAAAACCTCGAGTTCGTTGACCCGGATGGAAGTAAACGGATTGGTCGGTTGAGCCTCTGCCATGAATATGCAGCAACACCCCAGCAGTGAGCAGATCAAATAGCGCCACATGTCATGCGGGTTTGGAATCCCTAAAATGATACAGCTTAGCTTTAGGATGCCGCTTTATCCAACAAATTTTTCAGCTCGTCAAAGTTGTTAGGGCTCTCCCGTTGTATTTCCATGGGGAAAACAAACTTTCTATCCCCGGCTTTTTTCATTTCAGGGAGAGCGGCTTTGAAACTACTGGCCGTAAATATCGCTACGCGACTGTCGGGCAGAATGGCGACGAGTCCGTTATCCATCTCAGGGTTGAACTTAAATGAATCCCAGGCGTCGGGTGTAAGTGTCAATACGGCTTTGCCGTTGGAGGTGATGTGATATATGGTAATTTCCTTTTTTTCAATGGGGTGGAGGTCGCCCAGGTCAAAGTCGGCTGCGAGCGGCATGAAATTATCTTGTTTAACAAAAATGTCGTAGTTGAAAAAGCCAAAACCTCGAATTTGCATTTCTCTATGGAATTGAGCTTGTCTGGATTTAGGCGACAGCCCGGCTAAGCGGTCAAGATTAGCCTGATAATTGGCCAGTTCGGCGCGGTAAGCGGCCATGGCGGTTTCTTTATCTTCTACCTGGATGGCTTTTTTAACGGGGATGGAGAAGTATTCATCACCGATGAGGGTGAGTTGATAGATGCCGGATTTGTCGGTGGGCTTGAGTTCTTTTTTGACCCAGATTCCCGGTTTGGTAATCCATTTGTTGTTCCGGGGGTCGAGTTCGGAATCGTCTCCGGCGTAGGCAAAGGCGAGGTCAGGTATGCCTTTAAGTTCGGGCGTCTGGCTGAGGTCAAGGTCGGAGAAGACCAGTTGCTCAGCGGGTGGGGTTACGGCGGGAGCCTGCGGCGGAGAGGCTGTAGCGCGGCGCAGTGTTTCGATTTCCTTTTGTACGGTGACTGGCTGAGTCATTTTACCCTTTGGCGTATTGGTTTCGCCGAGGCTTTCCCAGAGTCCTGTGGATTCATTCAGCAGCCATGTGTCGTAGGGGCCGGCCACTTCAGATAAAAAGAGTACTTCTACCGATTTGTCGTTGGCGAAGCGGATGGATTGCGCCTCGGATTGACCTCTAAGTTCAAACATGCCGGCAGTTTGGAGCCAGTCCTGGCCGCCATCCGGAGTAACGGCTTTCATAGGGATGCCTGCGGCGATGATATCGGAAGCGTTGTGGAATTCGCGGTAGCGCAGCGTGACGGGGGCTGTCACCAATTGGCCGTTATCATGGACGAAGCAATTGGCCGGTACCCGGAGTTCGCCGCCGGAGGGCAAGGTCAGAACATTGTTTTTTGTGGGATCCTCAATAGTAAGTTCGATGGTGGGCATGCCGGCTTCCGGGATGGGGGGGCTGGTACTGGAATTTTGAGCAGACGCAGACTCGTTCTCCTGGGAGGATTTTGGGGTGGGGGCGCAACTCCATAGTATGGTGAGGAGGAGAGCGGTCATAGAGATTGCCCCGGAGAAGGGTTTTAAAAGCGTGATTGGGAACATAAGGTATGGAATTTACAGTATGAAATTACAATAAAAAATGGTTGAAAGCGGGGAAATTAGGGGAAGCAACCGTTTGTAAGCCTTAAATAACCTATAAATGTTTGCTTTCTGTGTTTAACGCAAAAAAAAATGTTTTGGTATTTTGAGGGGGGTGGTGAAACCATTATTTATTCGATGTGTTCCGTTGTTCACATATTCGCAAGGTTTTGAAGACATAAAAAATTACCGACATGAGGTTTTACAGTTTAATTATTTTGGTGGTGGCGGGCGCCGTGATTTTATCCTGCCGGAACATCAATCCGCCGATGCCGCAGCTATTCCGGAAGTCCACGGATTTACCTTTGCAAAACATCCGGTTGCCGAAGGGCTTCAGCATTGAGGTTTACGCAGAAAACGTCACCAATGCCCGCTCGCTGGAATGGACGCCCAACGGCACTCTTTTTGTAGGTACGCGCGACAAGGGGATGGTATATGCTTTGCGCGACACCAATCAGGATTATACCGCCGATGTGATTTACACCATCGCCAAGGGCTTGAAGATGCCTAATGGAGTAGCGTTTCGGGATGGCAGTTTGTATGTGGCAGAAGTGAGCCGCATCCTTCGATTTGACGATATTGAAAATCGGTTAAGCAACCCGCCGGCGCCGGTGGTCGTCTATGACCAATTCCCGACCGATACGCATCACGGCTGGAAGTACATTGCTTTTGGTCCGGATGGGAAGCTGTATGTACCTGTGGGTGCGCCGTGCAATATCTGCGAGAAGGAGAACGAGATTTACGCCAGTATTACGCGCATGAACCCTGATGGTACCGGGCTGGAGGTGGTGCAGCATGGAATCCGCAACACGGTGGGATTCACCTGGCATCCGGAGACGGGAGAGATGTGGTTTACCGACAACGGGCGCGACTGGCTCGGCGACGACATGCCTGCTTGTGAGTTGAACCATGCCCCGAAGGACAACATGCATTTTGGCTATCCCTACTGTCACCAGGGGGATTTTCCGGATCCGGAGTTTGGTTCCAAGCGTCCATGCAGTGATTTTACGGCACCTGCTCAAAAGCTTGGTGCGCATACAGCGCCGCTGGGTATTGAGTTTTACACCGGCAAGCAGTTTCCCAAGGCCTATCGCAATCAGGTGTTTGTGGCGGAGCATGGTTCCTGGAATCGCAGTAAGAAGAGCGGGTATCGGGTGATGATGTTGCGATTAGAGGGCGACAAGGTGGTGAGTTACGAACCATTTGCCGAGGGTTGGCTTGACAGTGCCAAGGATGACGTATGGGGGCGGCCGGTAGATGTGGAATTGTTGCCGGATGGTTCGATGCTTGTGTCGGATGATTTTGCCGATGCGATTTACCGGATTGTATATAATGGATAGCGCTGTGCCAAATTTTGACTGTTTTTCAGTAGGTTATCCTAAAAATCTTTATATTTTTTTTGATTCACTGTTGTTTGGATAAAAAACAAGCGTTACCTTTGCACGCGCTTTAGAAAGGCGGGTTTTTATCAGACTTCAAAAACATTTGAACGTGAATACATTAAGTTATCGGACGCAAACGCCCAACCCGGCAGAAATGGACCGCAAGTGGTTTGTCATTGATGCGGAGGGTGAAGTAGTTGGCCGCCTGTGCACACGCATCGCGCATGTGCTTCGTGGCAAGCACAAGCCGAGTTATGCCACACACGTGGATGTCGGTGACTTTGTCATAGTGATCAATGCGGACAAGGTTCGCTTCACGGGTGACAAGATGGAGCAAAAGATATATCTGGACTACTCTGGGTATCCCGGCGGTCAGCGTAAAACGAAGGCGGCAACGATGATGGCTAAGAAGCCTCATGAGGTGATTGAGCGTGCGGTGAAGGGTATGTTGCCCAAGACCAAGTTGGGCCGTGCGATGTACAAGAAACTATTCGTGTATTCAGGCAACGAGCATCCTCATCAGGCTCAGAAGCCGGAAGTGCTTCACGTTTAATTCAAAATTATAAAGATCCAGGATATTTATGGAAATGATTAATGCCATAGGGAGGAGAAAGTCATCGGTTGCCCGCGTATATCTGACGAAGGGCGACGGCAAGATTCTCATCAACGGGAAGGATTACAAGGTTTACTTCCCGCAAGTTCACGTTCAATCTAACGTCACACAGCCTTTTTCTGCTGCAGCCATAGAAAATGGTATTTACGATCTCAACGTAAATGTCAAAGGCGGTGGCTTCAAAGGCCAGTCGGAGGCTGTGCGCATGGGTATTTCCCGGGCGCTCATCAAGCTCAACGAGGATTTCCGCAAACCGCTCAAAGATCAGAAGTTACTTACGCGTGATGCCCGCGAGGTGGAACGCAAAAAGTATGGCAAGCCCAAAGCTCGCCGCAGCTTCCAGTTCAGCAAGCGTTAATGCCTTTTTTCTCATTCATTTCAAACTTCTTCAATTCAGGAGACAATGAATAAACCGACCTATAAAGAATTGCTTGACGCCGGCGTACACTTCGGCCACCTCCGCAAAAAGTGGAACCCCAAGATGTCGCCTTATATCTTCACGGAGCGCAAGGGAATTCACATCATTGACCTCAACCGCACCATCGAATCTATGGATCGGGCTGCTGCTGCTATGCGGCAGATTGCCAAATCCGGTCGCAAGGTGTTGTTCGTGGCTACCAAAAAGCAGGCCCGCGATATCGTGGCCACCGCGGCACGCAGCGTGGAGATGCCATTCGTAACTGAGCGCTGGCTCGGTGGCATGATGACCAACTTCGCGACCATCCGCCGTTCCATCAAGAAGATGAACAACATTGACCGCATGCTCGTCGATGGTACTCTGGCCAGTGTGACGAAGAAAGAAAAACTCACGCTTACCCGCGAGCGCAACAAACTGGAGAAGGTCCTTGGCGGCATCGCCAACCTGACCCGCCTTCCGGCTGCTGTTTTCGTAGTGGATATCGAGCATGAGAATATTGCTGTGGCTGAAGCACATCGCCTTGGCATCCGCACCTTCGGCATTGTGGATACCAACTCCAATCCGAATGAAGTGGATTTCGCCATCCCCGGCAATGACGATGCATCCAAGTCTATCGCTATCATCACCAACTATATGGTGGAGGCTATTCGTCAGGGTTTGGAGGAGCGTCGCTTAGCCAAGCCAGAGAAAGAAGGCGGTAGCGAGGAAGGTTGATCAATAATGGTGAAGGTTGCGGGAATGACCTTCCGCAGCATAGATTCCCGTTCGACTTGAGATTAATTTTTAGTTCAAAATTTTAATATCATGGTTTCTGCCAACGATGTAAAGCAACTGCGCGAAATGACCGGCGCAGGTATGATGGATTGTAAATCCGCCCTCACAGAGGCTGAAGGCGATTTTGATAAAGCTATTGAGATTTTGCGCAAGAAGGGTCAAAAACTCTCCGTGAAGCGTGCAGACCGCGAAGCTACGGAAGGTGCCGTCATCGCACTTGTTTCCGCAGATCACAAGCGCGGTGTGGTGATTAAGCTCAGCTCGGAGACAGACTTTGTGGCCAAAAACGAAAATTTCGTCAATCTGGCTCGTCAGTTTGCTGAAATTGCCCTGACCAACTTCCCGGAATCACTCGAGGCTTTGCTGGCTTTGCCCTACGACGGCATCACCATCGGGGATAAAGTTACTGAGCAACTCGGCGTAATCGGCGAAAAAATTGAACTCGCAGCTTATGAGCGCCTCGAGGCAGCTATGGTTGCTCCCTATATCCACATGGGCAACAAAGCTGGTGTGCTCGTAGGGTTCAACAAATCTGTACCTGATCACTTTGAAGAGCTTCGCTCTGTAGCCATGCAGGTGGCTGCTATGAAGCCGGTAGCGGTGGATCGCGACGACGTTCCGCAGGACGTCATTCAAAAAGAGGTGGAAATCCGTACGGATATCGCCATGAATGACCCGCGCAACGCCGGTAAACCGCGTGAACTCCTCGAGAAAATTGCCCAGGGCAGCTTGAATAAGTTCTTCCAGGAGGTCACCCTCGTCAATCAGGACTTCGTTAAGGACGGCTCCAAAAAAGTTGGAGAGTATGTCAAAAGCCTGGATAAAGAATTGGCCATCACGGCTTTCAAGCACGTGAAGCTCGGCTAAATTAATAAAGCAAAAAGGCGAATCGGCATTCTGATTCGCCTTTTTTTTGTCTCCCAATCATCTTAATATGTCTCTGAAATATAAAAGAATCCTCCTCAAGCTCAGCGGAGAATCCCTCATGGGGGATCAGCGCTTCGGCATAGCCGCGGATATGCTCAAACACTACGGACAACAAATCAAACTGCTCGTGGAAATGGGCGTTGAGGTCGCTGTCGTGATTGGCGGAGGCAATATTTTCAGAGGGCTTCAGGCCACAGCTTCCGGAATAGATCGCGTACAGGGCGACTATATGGGGATGATGGCTACGCTTATAAACGGTATGGCCATTCAGAGCACCCTGGAATCTCTGGGTGTTTACACCAGGCTGATATCCGCTATTGAGGTAAAACAAATCGCGGAGCCATATATTCGCCGGCGTGCTATTCGTCACCTCGAAAAAAGACGTGTCGTCATCTTTGCTTCTGGCACCGGAAGCCCTTATTTTACCACGGACTCTGCCGCAGCCTTGCGCGCCAATGAAATCAAAGCAGACGTTATCCTCAAAGGCACCCGCGTAGATGGCATTTACTCCGCAGACCCCGAGAAAGATCCCCTTGCCATCCGATTTGATGAACTTACCTTTGCCAAAGTCATCAGCCTCGGTCTCAGTGTGATGGACATGACCGCTTTTACCCTCTGCCGTGAAAATAACCTGCCCATTATTGTCTTTGACATCAACGACCCTGATAACCTGCGCCGTATCGTACTCGGTGATCAGGTAGGTACACTCGTAAAGGATTGACGGCGCTGCTGCGCATTTCCTGATTACGGCAATAATTTTTTTAAAACAGGCGTTACCTATGCCCCAGGGAAACTTTTTTCCCCTCGAAACTGTATCATCATTTGGCTTTGTTGTTTTTTCATCGTTTTCATGTTGATGAGCCTGATACCTTTTTTAAATTTCGTTTTCAATAACCTCCTTTTTGCATGCGCCAACTCAAGATAACCAATAAAATCACCTCCAGGGAAAGTCTTGCGCTGGACAAATACCTCAACGACATCGGCAAGATATCCATGCTGACGGCGGAGGAGGAGGCTAAACTTGCACGCCTCATTCGCGAAGGCAGTCAGGAAGCGCTGGAGCAACTTACCCGCGCCAACCTTCGCTTTGTCGTATCTGTGGCCAAGCAGTATCAAAACCAGGGGCTCTCCCTGGGGGATCTCATCAATGAAGGCAATGTCGGACTGATGAAGGCGGCTCGCCGTTTCGACGAGACCAAGGGCTTCAAGTTCATTTCCTATGCCGTTTGGTGGATCAGGCAGTCCATCCTCCAAGCCATCGTTGAACATTCCCGTATCGTTCGCCTGCCCCTCAATAAAGTGGGGTCTTACAACAAGGTGAATGAGGCCTTCCTTTCTTTTGTGCAGGAGTTTGAACGGGACCCGACCAATGAGGAGCTGGCCGAAATCCTCGATATGACGCCCAAAGAAGTTTCCAATATGCTCCGTGGGCAAACCAGGCATGTCTCTGTGGATGCACCCATCAACAACGAAGACGGAGATGCCACCATGCTCGACCTCATCTCCGGTGACGATAATCTCAGCCCTGATGTGGAACTCATGGAGGAATCTCTCCGCGAAGAGGTACAGCAAGGTCTATCCATCCTCTCACCCAGGGAGGTGGAAGTGCTTTCCGCTTATTACGGCCTGAACGGCGTGAAACCGCTCACCCTTGAAGAAATAGGAGAATTGTATAACCTTACCCGCGAACGCGTTCGCCAAATCAAGGAACGCGCCATACGACGGCTGCGGAAATCTTACAACCGCAATAACTTGAAATCCTACCTCGGGAGTTAATCTGCCGGTTTCGGCAGCCTTGCTTCCCCATTAGTCTTCTAATGCCTGGTAGGTGAGTACGCGAAATTTAGTGGCCAGCTCGCCATACGAATGTGGATACTTTTGGGTAAAAAACAAACCCACTAGCCCTTTTTGCGGATCTACCCAGTATGTAGTGGCAAAAGCGCCGCCCCAGTCGAAGGTTCCCTCATAAGTCGGTAGCCGTGATGCTTCGGCGGCTGTAGTCAAACCAAATCCGAGACCGAATTTCTTCACGCCTCCAATGAATAAATCGCCAATCTGGTTGCTGGTCATCATACGCACAGAGGCCGGTGCAAGGATGCGCTGCCCGTTGTATGTACCCCCATTGAGCAGCATTTGCAGAAAGATGGCATAGTCGTAAATGGTGGAAGAAAGCCCGGCACCTCCGGAATAGAATTTTCCCTGCAACTTGGGGAAGTCGGGGTCCAATCGACCACCGGATGGATAGGGTACTGATTTTTTTTCGGCGTTTTCTCCATGGAGGCGGGTGAGCCTGCCGTGTTTCTCAGCCGGCAAATAGAAATAGGTGTCTTTCATACCGAGGGGCAGGAAGATGCGCTTGCGGAAGAAATCGTCCAGCGACATCCCGGAGACCACTTCCACTAAGTACCCGAGTACGTCGGTGTTGAGTCCGTAAGTCCATCGTTCACCGGGGTGATGAAACAAGGGCAAAGGGCCAAGTCGGTTCATGGTTTCGGCAAGGAGATCGTCGGGGGTGCCGATACCGGAAGGGATATTATTTTTGGCATAGATGGCATTGGCCTCAGGGGTGCCGATACCTGCATAGCCGATGCCGGAGGTGTGGGCAAGCAGATCGCGGATAGTGACCTCCCGCTTGGCAGGTGCGGTGCTGAAGGTGGTGTCTGAGGCGTTGTACATGGTCATCACTTTGGGGTTTTTGAATGCCGGCAGGTATTTCGAAACGGGGTCATCCAGCAAAAAATGCCCTTCTTCATATAGCATCATGACGGCCACACTGGTGACAGCCTTGGTTTGGGAAGCAATTCTGAAGATGTCGTCGCGCTGCAGTGCTTCGCGGCTTTCCACATCTGCAAAACCGAAGGCTTTGTAATAGGCAATTTTGCCGTTGCGGGCAATGAGGGCCACCCCCCCTGGAATGTAAGCGCTGTCCACATAGGATTGAAGTACGCGGTCAATGCGTTGGAGGCGCGTGCTATTCATATTTACCTTTTCAGGCTGGATTTCTACCAGCGACTGTGCCATAACCTGAAAGGAAAACACGCCGGACAGACACCACCAGAGGAAAAACCTTTTCATAAGTTTTGATTTTTTTGCTATCAGGTAAAGGTACGAAACTCAGTGATTTTTCAAAATACACGCAACGCTGTAGCGGCATTTCGCGTTACTAAGAGTTGAAAACAGTCTTCTGATGACCCGAATTTTGTATGTTATTTTATTTTGGAGTATAGCAATGGTTTGCCAGGCTCAGAATCCCAAAAATGTGGTACTCAACGGGAAGCCATATCCTTTTGTGGTGGACGAGTGTGGTGATACCCTCATTGTTGCGGAGCTCGGCGATGTATCCATCACCTCCCCGCGGGCGTTCCAAAATGAGGATGAGTACAAAAAGTACCGTCGTTACCGTCGATATGCAGCGGATGTCTATCCCTACGCGGTGGAGGCCATCAAAGTTTTTCATGAAGTGCAGCAAGCCACCGATGACATGCGGCGCGGCAAGGCTAAGCGCTATGCCAAACATTTGTACAAGGACCTGAAGGACAATTTTGAAGACCCGCTGCGCAAGCTCACCAAAACCCAGGGTATGATTCTCATCAAGATGGTGGAACGCGAACTCGATACGCCCGTATATGAAGTTATCAAGGACCTTCGGGGTAGCTGGACGGCGAGTTATTGGGGCACAGTAGGTAAGATATTCGGTCACAATATCAAGGAAGGGTATATTCCTGGTAATGACCCTGTTTTAGATATGGTACTGGATGATTTTGATGTGGCGTATAAGGGAAGGTAGGAGGGCACTGAAAGGGTAGTAGCGGGTGGTTTATTATTGACTCCGACAAAGGGTATTGATATAATAGTGTAATTTTGGGTACAAGAAATTTCTGGCAGCAGAAAAGAGTCGTGTGGGACTTAAGGTTGCACCATAAAAAGAAAGAGGGGTAAGAGGTGCGGTAATCAGTGCGAGATAGCGTTGAAAAACGGCTGTGCTATGGCGATAAGCCGTGGGGTATCTTCGCTATAGATTGCCAGGCGCCTCTGTTCAATTTCAGTATCGGCTAACAGTTTCGCGCTTTGGGGGTACTAAGAACAATAGACCTTAAACGCTAGCAGCCATGAAAAAATCAAAACGGTGAACAATGGAAATAGATTTGAAGGAATTGTCCACTCGAGAGAATGAAAGAGTTGAATGGAAAGAGCATGGAGAGGATAAAGATGTCGTCCGAAAAATTGTAAAAACTATTTCTGCATTCGCCAACGATATTAGCAATGTAGGAGGAGGATATGTAGCATGTGGAGCAAAAGAAGGAAAAGATGAATATGGTTTTTCAAAAGTATTTTACACTGGATTATCTGCCGAAAAGGTAAAAGAGATTACAGGAAAAGTCACACAACATTGCAGCGACCTGATTAGCCCATCTGTAAGTCCATTTGTAACGGAGCTTGATAACCCCCAGGATAGTGCTACGAGGATTTTAGTATTTACCATTGTGGCAAGCCCTGATGCCCATACTTATAGGGACGGAGAAAAATCGGCTTATTATGTGCAAATTGGCAGCGAGACCAGAGAGGCGAGAAATGGAGTGCTTAATCAATTGCTAATAAAGAAGCAAAAAATAGAATACTTTGATAAAAGAGTGAATTCAGGGTGCTCAGAGGGCGATATTGATGTACTTGTTTTCCGGGACTACATGCAGGAAATGGGATTGTTATCACCAGAAAAAGCACTAGAAGATTATTTTTCCAGTGAGGCACAAATTGCTGAGTTTGTTCCGCCAGTATGTGGAGTAGTAAGTCTTGATAAGACATTAAGGCCGAGAAACTTTACTTTGTTGATGTTTGGAAAAAAGTCAAGTATTTCCAGGCAATTCCCTGATGCTCATACCGTTTTGTCTATATACAAAGGTAAAGATAGGAGTGAACCAACGGCAGAAAGACACCTGTTAACCGGCACGATAGTTGAGCAGGCAAAAAAGTCAATTGAGTTATTAAATGCAGAGGCTTATGTTGCCTTTGACAAGCTTAGTGAAAAGCCTAATCAGGTAAAATATCCAATCCGGGCATTACAGGAAGCTGTAATCAATGCGATTGTACACCGCGATTATGAGGTTTCTGACCCGATTCGAATTACGGTATTTTCAGATAGGGTTGAAATAAGGTCTCCGGGGGCTTTGCATTGGGCCGTAGAAAAAGAAAAATTTATCACCGGTAAAGCAAGCCCTAAGTGGCGAAACCAAAGTTTTGCCTACCTATTCAATAAGATGCAACTTGCCCAATCAGAAGGCCAGGGAATTCCGACTATTCTTAAAAGCATGAAAGAAGAAGGCTGTCCGGATCCAATTTTTGAACTTGGGGTTGAAAGCGTAACTTGTATTTTACCGGCACATCCCAGGCATCAATTAATTAAAGAAATACAAGGAATACAGGATAAAATCATATTAGAGAATTTCAGAGAGGCAAAACTTCAGGTTTTGTCTTTGTTGGACCAGGACCCCTATAATTTTAGGGCATTAGATTTATTAGCTGAAATAAGTTTGAAGACCAAGGACCCTATGGGGCTTTATTCATTTCTGAAAAAGTATAATCTCGATTT
>CAYTNI010000044.1:0-13590 GCA_964439115.1 uncultured Saprospiraceae bacterium | reverse complement strand
GATTGCGCTCCGGAACCTATACCCTTCGCCTGGAAGATGCCAACGGATGCACTGCCACCCGGGAAATCCTCCTGGCAGAACCACCGCCCATTACGGTGGAGCTCATTACCGACTTTCAGGGGCAGTATCCATGGTTGCATCTGGGTGACAGCACCGGGCTGGAGCTCATTCACAATCTCCAGGAGGCGGCCATACAATCCGTAGTTTGGAGCCCAGCCTTGCCCGATTGTGAAAATTGCACCCGTATTAGTATTTCGCCGTATGAAACCACTATTTACGAAGCCATTTTAACAGACACCAACGGATGCCAGGCCAGTGCTAGCTTGACGATGCGGGTCAATAAAACGCTAAGACTTTTTGTTCCGGATGCCTTTTCACCCAACGGTGACGGTTTCAATGATGTATTGATGCCTTTCGGAGGGGCTGAAGTGATTGAAATTCTTCAATTTACGGTAGCGGACAGGTGGGGGAATCTGGTATTCCGCCAGGAGCGGTTTCCTGTATCAGACCCTAAGTGGGGCTGGGATGGCAGGCAGAAAGGCCAGGCGGTGGCACCCGGCATCTATGTGTATTTTCTGGATGCGCTACTTGTGGATGGCAGGACGGTGGCTGTATCGGGGGATATTACCCTGCTAAGATGAACCGGCGCGCCATAAGATACCTGTTAAATGATTGGTTACATCCAGCGCCGCAAGAGAATAGGCAACAAAAGTACGTCACACAACACGGCACTAAACAATGTAGCGCTGATAATCAGGCCTATGGCAACGCTTGGCGGACTAATGGAAAATAGCAGCACCAGGAAACCAAAAAACAACAGGATGGTGGTTTGAATAATGGGTTTTCCGGTTTCTATCATAGTGGCGTGAATAGCTTCTTCCACCGGAATGCCCTGCCCGCGCAGGAGCCTGAAACGACTTAAAAAGTGGATGGAATCGTCCACGGCAATACCGAAAACTACCGAGAAAATGATGGCAATGCCGGCTTCCAGCTCAATGCTAAAGAACCCCAGCAGCCCACCTGCAATGAGTAGCGGCATCAGATTTGGAACCAGGGAAATCAAAAGCATTTTAAAGTTGCGGAATACCAGCGCCATCAATGCACTGATGATGAGAATGGATATACCCAATCCTTTTAACAGGCTTTGGCGGACGTATTCCGAGTTTTTATCCAAAATCATACCGGTACCGGTGCGTTTAAAAGTGGCAATTTTCGGGTCTGTATTTTTGGCGATAAAATCGTCCACCCTTGCATAGATGGCTTTCAGGCTGTCGGCACCACAGTCTTTGACCCGAGAGCTGATTCTCGCTTTTTTGCCGTCCCTGCTTTTCAAAACCGCCACACCGGATTCAGGCATACGAGACACTAATCTTTTACTTGCCAGATACTTTCCCTCGTCGGCCGGAAGTTGGTAGGCGTCACGGGCGTTGTTGGCATTCATCTGGTTAAGCGATTTATAAACTGCGGTGATGGAGGTCACTGCCTGAATCACCGGGAACTGTTTGAGATACTGCTCGACGGTATCAATTTGTTGCAATACTTCCAGGTCATCCGCCTGGTAATCATTTTGCGCAAAAACGGCATATTCTACCGGGCGGAAGCCGGCAAGCTCGCGTTCGAAAAACAGGAAATCCTCCGTAATCTTTTTACCGCGAGGTAGATTATTGACAATATCGTAGTTGGTGGTTACCATGGAAATGCCAATTCCAGAGAGCAACAAAACGCCGGCGAACCCCCATACTACAATTTTGGGCCTGAACCGGGAAAAAAGATAAATGTGGTTCAGCCAGCGGTTCCAGCTTTGTTGCTCCTTGCCCAACCTGCTGATTTGATCTGCATTAAACCAGCTCAGAACCGTACTCGTAAAAATCACCACCGTCACAAAGGCGAGCATGACGCCAATGGCGGAGTTGATGCCAAACTCCCGAATTGGCCCGATTTTGCTGGTCACTAAGGATAAAAATCCGATTGCGGTAGTAATTGAGGTCATTAAGGTAGCCAATCCTATTTCTTTGAGGGTAATGCGGATGGCTTCGCGACGAGTTCTCCCCTTGACCAATTCATCTATGTATTTTGAGGTAATATGGACCACATCCGAAGTACTGACAATGATCATCAGCAACGGGTAAAGTGCCGACAACATGCTGAGTTCCCGCCCACTAAGGCCAAGAAAACCGGCGAACAATACCAGGCAAAGTGCAATGGAGACAAGCGCAATAACTACTCCCCAAAAGCGACGCAGCAGCAGCCACATCAGAATGGAAACCAATATTCCGGATACTATGGCAGAAACCATGACCTCCCGCTGTTGCATGGCGACGAGCTCCCGCTGAAAATAGGGTCTGCCGAGGTAGTGGTAGTCTTCGAAATTATACCCCGCCAGCAATTTGTCCAGCGAATTCAAAAAATCTTTCGACTCCTCCAGGTTGATGAAGTCTTTCATCTTGAGCAATACGGTAAGGGTTCGGCCATCCGAAGAAATGAAATTATGCACAAATCGCTCATCGGCAAGAATTCGTGCTTTATCCTCAGCGAACCTGGAGGGGTCATCCCGATGAATGGCAGGCACCATGGTGACTCCGAATGGGGTTTTCAGGGGATAGCCCAGTTTGGTCAAAGACTGGCTTTCCTGGACATACGGTAAATCACGTGCTGCCAACGTAAAATCGTGCACGTCATTCAGAAATTTGGAATCAAAAACGCCGCGGTCCCGCCTAAGGGCAATCAGCATGAAGTTGTCATCCGTTTCAAACTCCTTCACAAACTCCCGAAAGAAGGCAAGATCAGGGTCGCCCTGTGGGAACAATTGTTCGAAATCAAAGGAAAATTTGATTTTCAGCCCAAAAAAGACTGAACTCGCCGCAGCGCAGGCAAAAAAGCCTACTACAGCCCATCGGATGAGGGTAGAATTTCGCTCCATGATGCCGGCATAAACGACCAGAACGGCGAAAAGTTCAGGGCATTTTTAAAGGGTAATTTCAGGAGATTCAAAAATGAACCCTTACGCGTTTGAGTTGTTCGGTTTGCAAAATAATCAGCTACACCTTATGCGAAATATCACGGAGCTCGAAAGTATGATCGTTAAAGAAGCACAAACGCAGTTCCCAGTGCACGAACTGCTGCGGAAACGTTGGAGTGCCCGGTCTTTTTCAGAACAATCTATTACTGAAGAAGTATTGCACACCTTGCTCGAAGCGGCATCCTGGGCACCGAGCAGCATGAACGAACAACCCTGGGTTTATCTGTTTGCACACAAGGGAGATGCGGCTTACGAACGCATGGCAGAGTGCCTGATGACCGGTAACCGCTGGGCCGCGGAAGCTCCTTTGATGCTCCTGAGTCTGGCGCGCAAAAACTTCTCCTCCAACAATCAGCCAAACCGCCACGCTCTGCACGATGTAGGCGCTGCCAATGCCAACCTGCTTCTTCAGGCGGCATCACTGGATATTTACGGCCACCAAATGGGGGGCTTTCACATGGAGCAAACCATTGAATCCTTCAATTTAGCGCCGGATCTTGAGCCTGTGTGCTTTATTGCTTTGGGCTACCTGGACGAACCTGGAAAACTGGATGAACCTTTCCGAACCCGGGAAGTTACTCCCAGATCGCGCAAAAGTATCACCGCATTCAGCCGTCCGGCTTAATACCTTGCCTCAAGGTTGTTTACTGATATTCCAGGCGGGATTCCCACCTACGCTCTTCTTCGTTGTAAAAGGTATTGAGGTCGGGAAATTCAATGTATTCCACATCTCCTGAGTTTTCCCGGTAATAGGGGCGCAGGTCTCCACCGGAAGCCATGAGGTGGAAGAGCAATCTGCCCTTTTCTGCCAATTCCGGCTCTGGCATTTTCCAGGTGCGGAACAATTCACGATAGCTTACAAGCGTATTATTTTCCATTTTAAGCACAATACCTGTGGCCACCCTTTTGACCTGAAGGCTCGGAGCGATACGGCTCACCAGCAGATATTCCTCCCCTGTATCCGGATTCTGATAGTACCAATCTACACGATGAGCATCCATTTGTGTTTTGTAGTAGCTGTCATACGCTTCGTTCCATTTCAGGCTATCGCTTGTGTTTGGCGGCAAGGGCGCCACATAACGGATTACCAGGGACAATAATTTTGCGGATTTTGCGTTATCAGGCTTTTCGCCAAGATTCTCTGTCCTTCCACAGGAAATGAGCAAAACCGCACTACATAACATAAGCAAGGAAGACTGACCTTCATGTAAATAATAGTTTCGGTAAAGATAAAAAGACTTGCCGCCCAAAGGATGAGCGACAAGTCTTGATTCAGAAAGGGGAACGTATGAACTTAGTAGGCCTTATCAACCGGGTCGAATTCAGCCCAACCGGCTGCCCAGTTGGTACTTCCGAAAGCACCACGGAAGGTTACATTTTTCTCAAAGAATGCACTGCGGTTAGCTTGGTTGAACTTAGCGTCGGTGAATGCTGCGCCGGTAGCTGCTGTACCTGAAGTCACGCGGAAATCAGGAGCGGCGTAAGCATCGGCGAGACGACTGCCAAAGAATACATCGAGGTTGAGGCCAAGGGCAGTGTGAATGGCGTCAGAAGCAGGACCGTCAATAGTAGTATTATTACCAGTCCAGTAAGCCTGCACATCGGCTACGGCAACTCCGCTACCTGCATTGTAAGCTGTAGCTGCTGCTGGCGCTACGAGGATGTTGTTGGCCAACACGCCGCGGCCGCTTTGGTAGTTGGCCAGGACAGAAGGCTGGTTGAAGCGGATACCACGAGGGAAACCAACCAATACGGAGTTAAACAGGGAAAGGCTGGTACGACGACGTGCATCGAAAGCATGTCCATAGTTGGCATTTCCAGTAGAAGTGCCTGTCTTGATAGGACCAACGACAGTGATATTGGAGAACACACCATCCGTGTAAGGCTGAACGTCATTGTCATTAGGGCCGTTGTCTGTCTCAAAACCATTGGATTGTGACTGATCTGCAAAGCTTGGGTAGCGCACCACCAGGCCGTACTGTACGTTGCCGCTCCAGCCGTAATCCACGTCAAAATCATCGTCCCATGTGGCAAATGAGATGAGGTATTTTCCATTGACCGTACCGCCGAACCACTCGAAGCCGTCGTCGCCGCCAAAGGCAACCATACAGTACTCCATAACGGTACCGCGACCTACACCGCCAATGGTGATGGAGTTGGTTTCGTTATTGGGGGTCAACTCGATACCTGCAAACTCTACGCGAACGTACTTGAGCGTACCTGAACTCTCTCCATCATTGGCAGTATTGTTTTGCGTACCAAAAGTCACCGTTGGCGTGATGCCCTCGATGGATGGTTCCGGTTGGTTGACATTTGCGCGACCCAGGATGACAATTCCGCCCCAGTCGCCGCGATCGCGAACTCCTGCTGGCTGGTTGGAAGTGAAAACGATGGGCTTATCAGCAGTGCCTGCAGCTTCAATTTTACCGCCCTTGTCGATGACGAGGGTGCCGCGGGTTGCTTTGTCACCAAAGATGACCGTACCCGGCTCAATAGTCAGTACCTGTCCGCTGCGCACAAAAACCTGACCCTTAAGTACCCACTTTTTGTCAGCCGTGAGGGTGCGCGTAGTGAGATCGCCGGTGAGTTCATTAACCGCTACCGGATCTGGATCCGGCGTTGGGTTTTCCTTTTCGCAGGCAAAGAAAGCAATGATGCTTACGAAAGCGAGAAGACTAAGAATTTTCTTCATAAAAATGGAATTTTGAAAATGGATGATTTTATTTTTGGTTTTGAAGATCGAAGGTTACGGTGAGGTTGGCTAATTGCCCCCTGCGGAAGGTGAAGATGGGATTGTCATTGCCATCGAGCGTAATTTGCTCGTTGCGATCAGAATCTTCAAAGAAGCGATAAGGTGCATCGAGGATATTCTGAACACCCAATTTGTAGCTGACGCGCTTGAAGCGCTTGGACACGGAGAAGTCGAGGCTGTTACGGGAGAGTTCGTAAATGGTAGGAAACAGCACATCTCCTACAGAGAAAATCCGGTTTCCGAAGATATTATAAATTAAGGCTGCGTTGATGTTGCTCTTGGGCTCCTCGTAATAGAGCGCGGCATTCACGATGTAAGGGGATTGCCCCTGAAGAGGTCGCACCCGATCCTGAGCCACTGCACCGGCGCCCAGATCGACAGAAGAGCGGATGAGGGAGGCATTGGCATTGATGGAAAGTTTATCCAGGAATGCGCTACCCGTGATACCCCTGAAGGATTTCCGGAATTCCACCTCGAACCCATAGTTCTGAGCAAAATCCGCATTGATGTAGGAGAACTGCGGCTGTTCGGTAGTAATTACGGTTTTATTTTCAATAGGGTTATTGAAATACTTGTAGAAGACACCGACGCTGAAGGTCTCGCCCGGCCGGGGATACATTTCATATCGGAGATCCAAATTATGGATAGTGGCAGGAATCAAATTCGGGTTACCGAAGCGACCGGCCTCCAGTTTGTAGTCATAGAAAACGAAGGGGGCCAATTCGCGAAATTCCGGTCTGTTGATGGTCCTGCTGTAAGCCAGACGCATCAGACGATCCTCATTGAGGCGGTATCCGACATTGGCAAAGGGTAACAGGGAGAATAATGGCTTTCTGACCTCAAGCAATCCGACCACATCATCCGTGGTCTCGATGGTCTGGACGTTATATTCACCACGGATACCCCCACTCAAATCCAGACGGGAAAGAGATGTCTCCATGCTGGCGTATCCGGAAGTATTGAGGTTGGAGGCATTGTAGGAGTCAATTCCCCGGGTACCTTCTTCGATGACGAAGCCGTCCACCGTTTTGATGTTTTCTTCGCTGAAGATTTGGCCGAGGGGAAGTCGCTCGAGCTGTCGCAAGACATTGGGATTGAAAAAGCCCGGATAGAGGTAGGAGATATAGCGGGAGTCAAAATTCCTATTGCGGTAGTCGGCCATATAGCCGATTTTAAGGGAGGCTCCGTTATTGCCGAGGTCAGGCATTTTGCGGGTGTAGTCTAAACCCTGAGAAACAGAGAATTCCAGGAGATCGCCGTAGTAGCGCCCGGTATCAAATAAGTTGGATGAGGGAGGCAACTGCATGATGAAGTTTTGGTCGCCCTGGTCTTTTGGTCGGAAGGTGCGGAAGCGGCGAAGATCCGGTTCCAATTCATTAAGGAAGCTGGCGCCCGCTACCCAACGAAGGGAAGAAACAGGAGAAAGTTCGTGATTGCCTTCGAGTTGTCCGGTGTAAATGGTCCGGCTGCGATAACCCATGAGGTAGTTGCTGAGGTTGTCCTCGGGGCGCTGGATGAAATCGAAGCCATTTCGGAGGATGGTTTCATTCTCACCGATTTGGTTGAACAAATTTTTGAAGGTGATACGGCTGCGATCGTTGATACGCAGTTTCCAGTTGGACATGATGGCGATGCGGTTTTGCCGCTCATATCCACTATCCATATATTCAAAGCGCTTGAGAATGGGAATACTGCGATCCACCCATTCGAAGTAGCGGAAAAAATCCCTTTGATAATGTTGATAGCTGTTGGAATAATTAATGGTGGTGAAAGTGCTCAATTTTTTTCCGCCCAGATCGAAGTGGCGGCCCAGGCTCAATCCCATGCTGTAGTCCGGTGATGCTGTAGATTGCAGGGGTTGAAAATTGTTGGGGAGTAAGTCGGCGGCATCTTTGCGCACCTGACTGTTTCGGGCGGTTACCTTGAGGTCACGAGTAGTGGGGAATTCATTGGGCAATCTGCGGAAGCCGTTGTCAAATCCAAGAAAATCGGTGGAAGATCCCTCACTTTGCCAGTGGTTTTCAAAAGTAGTATTGTGGCGATACCCCATACCGAGGCTCAGTCGGGTGAAGTTATCTTCTACGTCCTCTACGGTATAGAGTTTGATCACACCACCGGCGAAATCCCCGGGAAATTCTGCTGCGCCTGATTTATAGACCAACATGCGATCCAGGACGCCGGTAGAAATAAGGTCAAAAGAGAAGGTGCGTTTGTCCACCTCTGTACTTGGAGCAATGACATTGTTGATCATGACATTGTTGTAGCGCTCGCTCAATCCGCGAATCATCACAAACCGGCCGTCAATGATGGTCACACCAGGGATGCGCGCCATGGCCTGAGCTGCGTTGTTGTCCTGGGAGCGGGCAATCTGTTGATTGGAAACGCCACTCACTACCTGGCGGGCTTGCTTCACTTCGAGCAGTACCGCGGAAACGGTATTGGTCTTTTTGTACTCCGTTACCGTAATTTCTCCGAGGGTAACAGAACCTGACGACATGACGACGTCTAAGTTGAAACGCTCGCCGGGCTTAATTTCCACATCAGTGATGGTAAGGTTCTCGAATCCGATGTAGGAAATTTGAACTGTATATTTTCCTGCCGGCATATTTTGGATGGAGAAAAAACCATCGAAGTCGGTGGAGGTTCCGAAATCTGTGCCCAGGACGAGCACGTTGGCGCCGATGATGGTTTCTTTGGTCTCCTTGTCTAGTACCAGTCCGGCAAGAGAACCTGGGGCGGGAGCCTGAGAGAAAGCAATTATCCAGTTAATAGATAAAATCGCAAACAGAACTACTTTTTTCATACGTTTCTTTCATTTCGGGGGCAAAGGTCTATCGGGCATTTAAACAGGTTATTAAACTTGCGTTAAGGAATTGTAAATTCGGTAGGAATGACTCTGAAAAAAGTACTACCTTTGAAGCCCGTAACGCTTTCAGCTAATCACTATGACCAAATACATTTTCGTTACGGGTGGCGTAACCTCCTCACTCGGCAAAGGCATTATTTCCGCATCGCTTGCTAAACTGCTGCAAGCCAGAGGACTTTCGGCAACCATCCAAAAGCTCGACCCATACATCAATGTGGATCCCGGCACGCTCAATCCCTACGAACACGGGGAGTGCTACGTCACAGACGACGGTGCAGAAACCGATCTTGATCTCGGACATTACGAGCGGTTCCTCAATGTGCCTACCTCTCAGGCCAATAATGTAACCACCGGAAAAATTTACCAGACCGTCATCGAAAAAGAACGGCATGGAGACTATCTCGGAAAAACGGTCCAGGTTATTCCCCACATTACCGACGAGATCAAACGCAGGATTCAACTCCTGGGCGGGCAACAAAAATTCGACATCGTCATCACTGAAATCGGCGGCACTGTCGGGGATATTGAGTCCCTACCCTACCTGGAGGCGCTGCGTCAATTGCGATGGGAACTTGGTGCAGATAACTGCCTCGTCATTCACCTTACCCTGATACCCTACCTGCGCGCCGCCAGAGAACTCAAAACAAAGCCTACACAACACTCTGTAAAAGAGCTACTTTCCGCAGGTATCCAACCGGATATCCTGGTTTGCCGCACCGAGCACCCCCTTCAAATGGACATTCGCCGAAAACTTGCGCTCTTCTGCAATGTGGATGTGGGCTCCGTCATTGAAGCCATAGATGCCGACAGCATCTACGATGTACCTATGCTCATGCTCAAAGAACGGCTCGATAGCGTAGTATTGACCAAATTGCGGCTTCCCGACCGGAAAGAGCCCGATATGCGCGCATGGAAGGCATTTCTTGAAAAGCTCAAAGCCCCCAAATACGAAGTCAACATTGGCCTGGTGGGCAAGTACAACGAACTTCCCGATGCCTATAAATCCATTCACGAAGCCTTCGTTCACGCCGGCGCCACCAATGAAACCAGAGTCAATGTGGTACCCATCCACTCGGAAACTCTGGAAACCAATGAGTCCATCATCTCCGAGCAACTACGCGGTCTGGATGGCATCCTGGTAGCTCCCGGCTTCGGCGAACGGGGAATCGAAGGTAAAATTGCCGCTATTCGCTATGTGCGCGAACACCGCATACCATTTTTTGGCATTTGTCTTGGCATGCAATGCGCCGTGGTGGAGTTTGCCCGTCATGTAATGGACCTTGAGGACGCCGCGTCCACAGAGATTAATCCCAAAACAACTCATCCGGTAATTGACCTGATTTCTGACCAGAAAAAGGTCACCGCCAAGGGAGGAACCATGCGGCTCGGTGCTTTCGCCTGTCGCATCCAGAAAAAAAGCAAAGCGGCTGAAGCTTATGGAAAGTTGGATATCAGTGAACGCCATCGCCATCGCTTTGAATTCAATAACAACTATAAGGAGGATATGGAAAAGGCCGGGCTCATCCCTTCCGGCATCAATCCAGATTCCGGGTTGGTAGAGATCGTGGAACTAAAAGAGCATCCCTGGTTTGTCGGGGTGCAATTTCATCCGGAGCTGAAAAGCCGCGTTGAGGCGCCACACCCACTGTTCTCCGCTTTCGTCAGAGCCGCTTTGCGATACCGTACAGCACAAAAAGCAAAATAACCCATGCCGACCCGTTCGAACCTGACTTTCCTGGCTCTTGCCCTGGGGTCAGCGTGTCTTACCTGGGTCGCTCAACATCATCCTTTCTTTTGGGATACGGTACAGCTTGGTTCCAAACATGCGCATCATTTTCTGGAAAGCCAGTTCAGCCTTCCCTGGTTGTTGCCTCCAGAAATAGATAGTGGCCATCCTCCTACATTCGGACTATTTCTAGCCCTTTGTTGGAAGTGGTTTGGTCAAACATTAGCAGTCAGTCACTGGGCAATGTTTCCCTTTTTGTTGATAATCAATTTTTTATTATTGAAAATTGGACATCAGCTTTCTTCCTCCGGCAATGCCTGGATTTTCCCCCTGCTGATTTGGGCAGACCCGGTATGGGCAAGTCAGGCCATCCTGGTGAGCCCCGACATACCTTTGGTAGCATTTTTTCTGCTGGCCGTATGGGGAATATGGAATCGCAACCCATGGATAATTGGTATTGCCGTCATGGGTCTGGGATGGACCAGCATGCGCGGCATGATGGTGGGCATAGCGCTTTACCTTTGGAGCATAGTACGGGAACCACGGTGGAGTTGGGGACTGCTGCTCAACAACTTATGGCCATTTTTACCGGGAGGATTGACAGCCCTTGGCTGGTTGGTTTACCACTACCATCAAACGGGATGGATAGGTTTTCATAGTGATTCTCCATGGTCGCCGAGTTTTCATCCGGTGGATGCAGGTGGGGTCGGTCGCAATTTTATAGTCATCATCTGGAGGATGCTCGACTTCGGCAGGGTGTTCATTTGGATGGCCTTAGCGGGTGTTGTACTGTACATGAACAAATTGCACTTAAAAAACTTACTAAATCGCCATCCTCAAATCGCACAAATCGGGTTGCTGTGTTTGCTATTGGCCATAGTGTTGGCTATCCCGGCACTCGCCTTCAGGAGCCTGAGTGCCCATCGCTACCTGTTGCCCGTGTTTATTTCGCTGAGTTTGCTGGTTTATGCCATGCTGGAGGTGGTGTCAATGAGGCCGAGAATTCGAAACCTCATCTTGGGAACCCTCCTTTTAGGGTTGGCAAGTGGCAATCTCTGGCGCTACCCGGAACACCTCTCCACGGGATGGGACTCCACCCTCGCCCATTGGCCTTACTACGAGGTGCGTGGCGAGGCGCTTAAATACCTGGAGAATCGCCAAATACCTCTTCAGCGGGTAGGTACCGCTTTTCCGGAAATTGGCCCGCTAAAATACAGGGACCTCTCCGGACGCAATGAGGGATTTAAAGCTAAAAATTTAGCATCGGATGCATATATCCTATGGTCTAATGTGATGAATGATTTCACGGATGCGGAGCGCAGTGATTTGCGATCCAATTGGCAGGCCCTGATGACCTGGAAAAAAGGAGCTGTCAGAGTGGTACTTTACGCAAAACGCTGAATATCCACTTCGGGATCCAGCGCACCGAGTCCGGACAGCCAGGTACACATGTGATTCGCCCAGTAAGGTGCCAGGGAGGTGCCTTTTGTCCCCAATCCATTGAAAATAAACAATCTGGAATACTCGGGGTGTTGTCCCAGCAATGGACGGCGGTCGCTTACAGTAGGGCGAATGGCTGCGGTGTGCTCCAACACTTCGAATGGGCAGTTCACGGAACGTTTGAGGTTTTGTTCGAGCCAGATTTTACCTTGGTCACTTGGCAGATCATCCAGGTAGCGGGAAGCGTAATTTGCCCCAATCCAATAGGTGTTATCACCGCGAGGAACGATGAACAGGTGGTGTTTGAGGATGTGACTCAGCGGGATATCGTCGTGGAATTTCACCTGCAGCACCTCGCCCTTATCCCCGCGGATTGGAAGATAATTGAACCATGGATTGGATTTCCCCCACCGGCCGTCGCAGAATATGGCATGGCGGGCTTCGATATCCTCATAGCGAACACCTTCGGGCGAAACCAGGAGTTTTTGATAGTCCACCGTACCGCTCACCAGTATTCCTTCCTCCAACCATTGCCGGCGCATAGCTTCAACGAGCAGTCCGACTTCTACCTGGACGCCACCGCGAATTTCCCCAAAACTATGGGCGGGTTGCACCCATGGAGGTAAGCCTTCCAAAACAGGCTGGTCAGAAAGGTACTTTTGGTATCCCGGGTCGGCGCATCTTTCCAGCCAGAGGTTTTCTTCCTCAATTGAATGAAGGGCTCTTACAATGGAGCACTCGCGCAGGATGGGGAGGCCGATTTGGTCTTGAAGGATGCGGTAATGGTGGATGGCAAAAGGCAACAGGTCGTCAATGCGCCAGGATTTCACAAAATTCCTTCCGGTGACGGGATTGATGATTCCGGCGGCCACGCGGGTTGCCGCTCCGGGTTGTGCATCATCCAGCAATATCACCCTGCTGCCGGCAGCTTTCAGAAAATAGGCCAGCGTAGTGCCGGCAAGTCCCTGTCCAATGATGAGGAAATCGTACATAATGCCATTCGAATGCTTAAAGTTCTTTCAATTCTTCCCTTAGCCTTTTAGGAAGGCCCTGTACGACCAAATCGTAGGCGTGATCTATGAGCATGCAAAGCATCTGGTCGTCAAGCTCCCCATAAAACTGAACGGTATTCCAATGCCTTTTGTGCATGTGGTATCCGGGTTGTATTTCCGGGTATTGAGCTCTCAGCTCTTCTGCCCGGTCGGGGTCGCATTTTAGGTTTACCCGAAAATCCTCCCTGTCGAGCGAAGTAAGCGCGAATATTTTACCCATCACTTTGAATACCAGGGTGGTTTCATCAAAAGGGAAACACTCTTCCACGCCCGGTTTGGCCAGACAATAGTCCCGAAAGTCTTCAATATGCATGGGATAAAAGTAGGGGTTTTTCTGGTTTTTCCGGTAAATAAATCCCTATTACGGGTAGCCGCGGCTACTCTTTTTTTGGAATGAGAAGAAATTTGGGGGATTGATGGTTGAAATTCAATAAAAGCGAATGATTTACTCTACCGAAAGGCTTTAGCCGTTTTCATCCTCCCGATTATCTAGTCCATGCAACCTCAAAAATGCCTGATACTCTGCTTCAAAATTACGATTTTTATGGTGTTCTTTCTGATTCTGAATATACCTTTTAACTGTATGAACGCCTGATTCGCTGACAGAAAAAGCTGCGTAACCCGTCGCCCAGGCAAATTTATAGGGTAGTATGCCACTTTGATTGATAGCGTGCGAACTGCAGCCTTTCACTTGCTTCACTACTTCGCTCAATGCCTTTTGGGGGTGCAGGAGGA
>CAYTNI010000043.1:13698-14126 GCA_964439115.1 uncultured Saprospiraceae bacterium | reverse complement strand
CCGTACCAAAAATCCCCCCGTCGAGTTGATGTGTGTAAGAACCACCCAGGCCAATAGTAGCAAATTGCAGTCGCGACAACCCAGCCTGATCATAGTTGAAATGAAAGCCCCCTGCAAAAAAACCGTTGCGGCTGCCTCTCACCGGGAATTTATGATCAAAAGCCCCCGTAAATGTGACATAGTCCACCGGCACAGAAGCCCATTGATTCCTGTAATTGGCCACATATCGTGAATCTCCCCTGAAAACACCCGTCAGGGCAGGACTGATATTGAAGGGCGTATTCCAATACTGCGAATAATGAATATCCTGACCACTCAAATGCAAGGCCAGGCCCGCAGAGAAAATCAGCAGCGATAGTTTCTTCATAAGAACATGATTTAGTGCAGGTTTTCCCATAAGGTAAGAAATGGTAAATTTATTAACATAA
>CAYTNI010000043.1:0-13688 GCA_964439115.1 uncultured Saprospiraceae bacterium | reverse complement strand
GAGCTAGTGGGTAGTTTTTTGAGTGTCAACCGCAAAAAACCCCTTTTTCGATGTCCACGCTTCAATAAACGGCACGTGAAACATCACTGTCCTACTTTTTAACCATGAGACAAGCCCGGAAGATAGCCCTGATTTTTTCTCCATTTAGGCACGACTCTGCAAAAATAAGAGTTTTAACCTCAAAAATCCACTACTCAATCCTTTTTTCATTTTTTTTAAATTTCCTATAGTTTATCCATCTGTTTCAAAAAATCTTATATTTGCACTTCCTATGTTTTTCAACATTAGTCACGCTCAATCCAAACTTTGTTGTATCTCGTTTGCCCCCCGATTCGGGTGGGTCGTCCGAATTTTTACCATTTCTGTGAATACCAACTTCTTAACTTATACAGCGTGAAACACTACATTATTACAACCTTTTTATTCGCATTTGTCAGCTCCCAGACGTTTGGTCAGCTTTTTGTGCGATCTGGAGCCACCGGAGACGGTAGCTCCTGGCAAAGCGCCCTGGGAGATCTTCAGCAAGCCCTTGCAATTGCCAAACAAAAGCCAGGCACCGAAATATGGGTCGCGGCTGGGGAATATACCCCTTCTGCAGCAGGAGACAGGGATGCGAGTTTCGATGTTCCCGACGGCACCAAACTTTTTGGCGGCTTCGTCGGCCATGAGTCCAATATACAGCAACGCGACTGGCAGAAAAATCTAACCCTGCTCAGCGGTGACATAGGTGCCCGTTCTGTTCAAAATGACAACTCCTACACCATCATCTATACCCGGCATGTCAGTTCCGCAACCGTAGTGGACGGATTCGTCGTTACCGGAGGCGCAGCAAATGGTGCCGGCGTTAAAGGAAACCTACGTCGAAGCGGTGGAGGCTGGTACAACGACGGCTCCAACGGGTATTCCAACCCTTCTATCCGCAACTGCCTTTTTGTGAACAACTACGGCCGCGATGGAGGCGCCCTCTACAACATGGCCACGAATGGCGTTACCAATCCGCTCATCAACAACTGCCAGTTCGTCAATAATCACGCAGATATTGATGGCGGCGCTATTTTCAACAACGGCAGCTACGGTATTTGCTCTCCCAACATCACCCATTGCCTTTTTGAAGAAAACGAAGCATCCTACGGCGCAGGCATCCACAACATGGCCGAAAATGGCGAGTCTCATCCGCGAATCGCGCAATGCGCCTTTATCAATAATCTAGCCTATACCCGGGGAAGCAGCGTGTATAACAACAGGGAATACGAGGGCCAATGCGAAGCAAGCATTGATTATCCCTCCTGCAAATTTCTCGAAAACAAGGACAAGGTTGGCTCTACGGTAAGTAGTACCGTCAATAACAGCATGGTTCCTCGAAGAAATACTTCTGAGATTGTGTTTAAAAATGGCATGTAAGGTCGAACACCGGCGACCGCTATAAAGGTGCTAATTTTCAATCCAGCCCTTATCGCTCTAGGCTTCTTCCTCTTTAGTTTTGCGTCGATTGCGCCACCAGATGTAGCCGAGCGTACCTACAAGCAAATATGGCGTGGCCAGCATGTACAAGATACCGGAATTTAAGCCCCGGCCCTCTGAACCTCCATTCTCCAAATTGCTTTCTGCCGACATGCGGCACATTGGGCATTGCGCCATGTTGAACTCCGGTACACTGACCAGCATCAAGCCGGTCAAACCCACCAAAACCAGGAATTTACGCATGTTTCTCATATCAATAAAATGGTTTGAGCATCCAATAACACACCGGACCGGTAACTGCAACGTATAGCCATAACGGAAAAACCCATCTTGCCATCTGACGATGGCGTTCAAACTGACCCGTAAATGCACGAATAAAAGTGAACAAAATTAAAGGCAAACTTACAGCAGCCAACACGATGTGACTGAGTAACAACACCAAATAAAATGTTCTCGCCGAGCCTACTGCTGCCAATTCTCCTGGGTCTAATTTGCCATTGCCGTCCACATCTCCGTAAATGGTTTCCGGCGTGGTGAAATGATATGCAACGTAAGATAATAAAAATAAAACCGATAAACCCATGGCGACGTAAATGGCCTTGCGATGTGCTTCAACTCGCTTTTGCTTGATAAAATACAATGCCGCCACCAATACTACCGCGGTAACGGCATTGACTGTTGCGTGAAAAGGAGGCAGGAAAGAAAAGTCCCAACCATCAGGCAGTGGAATTTTCACACGCCTCATCAGACCGACGAGCGCCAGCACGACCACCGTGAGCACCCAAGCCGCTACATGGAGCTGTTTTGACAATTTTTGATCCACAGATGTTGTATGATTCATCATTTTTCAATTTCTCGTTTCAACACTGGCTTGGGAGAGCGCTTGGGCGGTATCACTATGGCAATATGCTCTACAAGACGCTTCAAATCATCTTCCTTCTCCACCTGATAAGTCCGTCGTATTTGCCGATTACCATCCGCCAGGAGGACAGACTCTCCGGCTTGAGTGTCCTGTGGCAGGCCTGCGATGAATGCCATTGACGAAGTATCCGCTTCAGAAAAAATCAGAAACAACTCCGGTTGAGCCGCAGCTCGTTTGGAAAAGGCCTGATGAACAGCAAGGGCGGTTTGTGGGTCAGGACAGAACAAGGCAAAGGTAACTTGCCTGCTTTCTGTGAATTGATCTGACAGCCCCTCAATTACTTGTTGCCGTGGAGCTCCGGCTTGTTCCAATCGGGAAACAACCATAACGCGCCCCTCTAGCGAGGTAGCATCTACCAGGGAATCCCGAAAGTCCGACCCGGGCAAACTCGGCAACTCGCCCATTTGACGGAGGTCCTCCATAATGGTTTTTCGATATTGATATCCTTCGCGGAGATAATACCAGGAACCCAGCGGCAGTATAGCCAAAAAGACCAACAGCGCCAGTGTTTGCCATATTTTGAAGTTTCTGAGCACGCTTTTTCGTACAATTTGATTCAATTACCAAAACACTAATTATCCTGCAAGGTTTTTGCCACATAACCGGTTTTCCATTCCATAAACAGCCTTTCGAGGTCAGGATGATGCTCCGGGTGGTTTTCAATACCGGGCAGTGCTGCAAGTTTTTCGAGTAAGATATCCTGTGCTCTGCCTGCTTCCAGCGCTTCGTGGTAGGGTAAGTGGCTGAAGGAGACCATAGAATACATGGGCATAAATTCCTCGGGCCAGCGCTCTGCGAGCGCCGCTGCTATGCGTTTCTTGAGGAGAAAGCCCGGATCAGCCACCAGGTCCCGCATTTCAATAAAATTCTGCAGAGCGAGGTCAGCAATGGCATTGGCGTCGGGAATTCTCTTGCTGCTAAAAGCTGGAATTATCTGCTCCCAATCACCGCCGGCTTGTTCGAGCATGGTATCAAGGAGTGTACAATCCTCAAAACCGGCATTCATGCCCTGTCCGAAGAAGGGTACAATGGCATGCGCCGCATCGCCCAAAAGCAGAACCCTTGAACCCCAATTCCACGGATTGCATCGCATGGTGGCAAGCGCTGAGGTCGGGTTTTGTGTAAAATCTTCTATTAAAGTAGGCATCAGCGCGGTCGCATCTGCAAAGAAACGATTAAAAAATGCGTTGATCTGCGCCTCTGATTGCAGTTGCTCAAAGGAAAACTCACCCTCAAAAGGCAAAAACAGGGTACAGGTAAAGCTACCATCTACGTTAGGTAGCGCAATCAACATAAATTTTCCCCTGGGCCAGATATGCAAGGCATTGACCTCCATGGCGGGATGGCCCGATACCGGCGGAATGGTGAGTTCCTTGTATCCGTAATCGAGATAATCCTGGGAAAAATTAAATCGCGGGCGGTTCTGAAGGCATTCTCTTACCGCAGAAAAGGCTCCGTCGGTACCGAAAATCAAAGGAGAGGACGAAGCGGTAATATCGCCAGTTTGGGTGTGCTCGAAGCGGGCGAGACCCTGCTCCGGGTCAATATGAACACATTTTTGATGGAAATGAAAGCGCACCTGCTCGTGGCGGTCGGCAATTTCAAGAAGGGCAAGATTTAAGCCTCCCCGTGACACCGAGTAGATAGCCTCCCCGTCTTTCCCGTAAGGCTGATAAGTCAAGGCACCTTCCGGGCTGTGCATCATGCGGCCATACATCGGAATGGCAACCTGTCTGATTTCATCCAATATGCCGGCCTTTTCTACCGCAAGCCACCCGCGGTGGCTCATGGCAAGGTTTATAGAGCGCCCTCCACTATAACCGGCCTGCCGCATATCACCACGACGCTCATAAACATCCACCTCATATCCTCGCTTGGCCAAAAATACGGCCCACAAGGCTCCCACAAGGCCTCCTCCAACAATCAGCGCCTGCTTCTCTTTCATCGCTTTGATGTTTTAAAATAAGATTCGCAGGGCAATCACCTGCGAAGCAAAACCTACAAAAAATCCACCATACACTTCAGAAGGCTGGTGTGCTCTCAGACCAAGCCGGGCAGTACCCACCATCCCGGCAGTAAGTACTACCAAAAGCAATACCACCGTCATATTAAACTGCAATACGCCAAGCCGGTTCGAGTAAATCGTAAATGTATCATAGCTAAATAAGAACATGGTAATGACCACCATGGCCACCATGCCCCCCATGCCCACCGCATGCGCACTGATTTTTGAAAAAATATTGATGAAGAATGCCATAAACAGCCCGATTACCGCCCCCAGCATAAATGAAGAAAAGGCCGTGGGAATCTGTGGATTATCCAATAAGTTCCGAAAAAGCCAAAGGTAAAATATGCCTGTGATGATATACGGGCCAATGCGCTCACGCCGATCTGTCATCTCCAGTGTTTCAATCAAACCCAACATCTTCATCAACACAATCGCCACCATGGGTAAAAAAAAGGTAGAGATGAATATCCTAAGCAACAGCAATTTACTTACCGGATCACCCATTTGATTTACCCCAAAGAGATAGGGATTTACCAACATGAGTAAGGCAAGCATGTAGGTGGGCATCAACAGCGGATGCGTCAGCACAGACAGCGCCTGCGCAGCCCGGAACCGAAAAGTATGTGATGCAACCATGATGATATCGGACTTATTCTGTTTTCCTTAGCCGTAAACATTTGCAAAGATAGACACACAAGCCGGACTTTTATTCCTTCTTGGAATTTGAAACTATATATTGCATAATTTGTTAATAAGTTGCATCTTTGGGATGTAAAACAGGGCTTTAGAGGTTCAATCTCATACAACATTCTGTAAATCAATTGTTACTATGTGACGAAAAGCAAATTTCGCCGCATGGTTACTGCATTGACTACATGTTCCGAATCTCTATACGCATCTCACTATGGCAAAAGTTTTAATTGTGGACGACGAGGCCGCCATTCGTCGCACCTTAAAGGAAATCCTTCAATTTGAGAAATTCGAGGTGGATGAAGCCGCCGATGGCCTGGAATGCCTCGTCAAACTGAAGCAGCGCAGCTATGATGTCCTTTTGCTGGATATCAAAATGCCCAAAATGGACGGCATGGAAACCCTGGAGCGCATTCAGGAAATCACTCCGGATACACCCGTCATCATGATTTCCGGCCATGGCACTATCGAAACTGCGGTAGAGGCCGTGAAAAAGGGCGCCTTCGATTTCCTGTCCAAGCCACCGGATCTCAACCGCCTGCTCATCACGGTGCGCAACGCACTGGATAAATCCAGCCTCATCGGGGAAACAAAAACCCTCAGGCGCGCTGTGTCCAAATCAAAAGTTCAGGAAATTATTGGCAATTCAGAAGCTATCAGCCGGATAAAACACACCATCGAACGCGTAGCGCCCACCGATGCACGCGTACTGGTAACCGGGCCCAACGGCAGCGGTAAAGAATTGATTGCACGCTGGCTCCATGAACTAAGTTCCAGGTCCAGCCAGCCTATCGTAGAGGTAAACTGTGCCGCTATTCCTTCTGAGTTGATTGAAAGTGAACTATTCGGACACGAAAAAGGGGCTTTTACCTCTGCTATCAAACAACGGGTAGGCAAGTTTGAACAGGCGCACGGCGGCACCCTGTTCCTGGATGAAATCGGCGACATGAGCCTTTCCGCTCAGGCAAAAGTATTGCGCGCCCTCCAGGAAAACCGCATCACCCGGGTAGGCGGCGAAAAAGATATTCCGGTGGACGTTCGAATTGTAGCCGCTACCAATAAAGACCTCCGACGGGAAATTGAAAAAGGCAATTTCAGGGAAGACCTCTATCACCGCCTGGCTGTAATCATCATCGAATCACCGGCACTCAACGATCGCCGACAGGATATCCCGATGCTTACCGAACACTTCCTGAAACAGGTATGCGCCGAGTATGGCAGCGCAACCAAGCGCATCAGTGCCGGCGCCGTCAAAGAACTTCAGCAACTCAACTGGACGGGGAATATCCGCGAACTTAGAAATGTGGTAGAGCGCCTGATTATCCTCGGCGCAGACCCTATCTCAGCCGACGATGTACATCGCTACGTGGCGCCTGCCGTTACAGAACATGCGTTTCATTAATGCACCGGATACGAATTGCAGTTTTTCAGCGTTTTTTGAGAAAAATGCCCCCCTATGAATATATTGGTGCATCGCAGTTTTTTCTTGATCTACGCTATTTTCTTATTTCTCGCCTGCCAGCGCACTGAAAAGCTGCAGTATGTGGAAACCACGGACGAATTTGGCTTTACCTCGAAGTATTACCAACATCCGGAATCAGGTGCCCGGGAAGGTTGGCTTCATAAGTTCGACAAAGAAAACCGACTCATAGAATCCGCCCATTATCGGCATGGTACGTTGCATGGCAACCGTATCCTGTTCTACGACTATGGAGATACCATGACCCTGGAAACCTACCAATTTGGCCGGTTTGAGGGACCTTTCTGCGCATGGCATGAAAACGGGAAACTGGAAATAGATGGCCAGTATCTCGATAATGCCATGGAGGGTATCTGGCGCGCTTATTACGATAACGGCCAATTAAAAGAAACCGTCACTTTTGCAAATAACGCCGAAAATGGCCCCTTCGTAGAGTATTTTCCTAATGGACAACTCAAAGCAGAGGGAACGTACCGCGACGGCGATAATGAGCACGGGCTACTTAAAGTATATGACGAAACAGGAGCGCTGCTCCGAACGATGATGTGCCAGATGGGCGTATGCAGAACCATTCAGCCCGACACGCCCCGTTAAGGACGAATCATGTGGAGATGAGGAATGCCATCTTCGAGATAAGGATCACCAACCACCTGAAAACCAAAGCTTTCATAAAATTTCTGCAAGTAAGCCTGGGCGCCAATCTTGATTGCACCCTCTCCAAACAATTGAATACATTCTTCAATAGCACGAGCTACCAGTTGCCGGCCAATACCGCATCCTCTCACCCGACCGGAAGTGATAATTCTTCCAATCGCGGGATAATCCCGGTAAGCCAAACCCTTGGGAAGAATCCTCGCGTAAGCCACTAAGCAGCCCTGATTATCCATTCCCAAAAGGTGCCAGCTTTCCAAATCTTTTCCATCAGCATCCTGGTAGTAACAGGTTTGTTCTACCACAAAAACCTCCTGGCGGAGCGCCAAAGCCTGATAGAGTTTTTCCAGCGTCAGCTTTTGAAATGGAAGACACTCAAAATGTACCTCTACACTCATTCAGCCTCGTATTTTACCTGGCCTCCGACGATGGTCAGCAATACCCGGGTACGCAGAATCTCTTCTTCAGGGCAATTCCGCAAATCATTGGACAACACCACGATATCGGCGAATTTTCCAACCTCCAGCGAGCCCTTTTCTTGTTCTTCAAAAGCGGCGTAAGCATTGGCCATTGTATAGGAGTAAATTGCCTCATCGCGGGTCATACACTGTTCAGGAAAGAAAGCTACATCGGAATCAGCCCGCTTTCGCGTAACGGATGCATAAAAGCTTTCGATGGCACTCACATCCTCCACCGGCGCATCCGTACCATTACCCACTACTACCCCGGCATCGAGGAGACTTCTCCAGGGGTACGCACCGGTGCGAGCCCGTTCAAAGCCAAGTCTTTTTTCCACAAAAGGGGCATCGGAAGTGCAATGTATCCCTTGCATCGCTGCAATGACCCCCAATTCTGCAAAACGGGGAATATCTATGGGGTCGATGTGTTGGGCATGTTCACTGCGCCACCGCAGGTTTTTACCTTTTGGATGCTCAAGGTATAATTCCTCAAAAATCTGGAGTAATTCTCTGTTGGCTCTGTCACCGATAGTGTGTACACAAAGTTGCATGTCGTATTCGAGGGCTAGGTCGGCAATGCGGCGCACTTCTTCCACCGGGGTGGTATTTTGTCCGCTGAACCCGGGTTTGTCGTTGTAAGGAGCCAGCAGCCAGGCGCCGTAAGCTCCCAGGGCGCCGTCGAGCTCAGATTTGATAGCCCGACAGGTAAAGAAACCATTGCCGGCGCCAATGATGGGATATCCGTTTAACCTGGCTTTCAACGTATGATAAGGGTGACGAACCATTGACCATAAACGTACCTGCATTTTCCCGGCATCTGCGAGTTCGCGATACCATTCCAAATCCTGAAAGGAGGCACCGGCATCCTGAAAGGAAGTGATTCCCTTAGAGAGGCACTCTTGTTCGGCGAGCGCAATGCCCTTTAGCCACTGATCCTTTTTCTCCTCAGTCGAAAGGGAGGCTAGGTAAGCATCATAAGCTTTGGTAATAAGGCTCATGGCACGTTCTTCGAAAACCCCGATGGCTTTGCCGGAGGGATCCCGCACGATTTCACCACCTGGCGGATTGGGTGTTTCATCCGTGATGCCAGCAAGTTCCATGGCTTTGGCGTTGGCAAAAAGGGAGTGTCCGCTTGCATGGCTTAGCACGACCGGGTTATCAGGTGAAACAGCGCTGAGCTGGTCGTGGTAGGGATAGCCGAGCACAGCTTTTTCTATGGGTTTTGTCCATTTTTCCTGATGCCAGCCCCTGCCGGTAACCCAGTCGCCGCGCCGGGTGTTCTTAGCACGTTCGGCCACCATAGCTACAATTTCATCCCAGCTTTTGGTTTTTAGAAAATTGAGATTCTGGAGACTATTGCCCAATCCCGCATAGTGGCCATGTCCTTCGATAAAGCCGGGCATGGCAAACTTGCCTTTCAAATCAATTATCCTGGTGCTGTCTCCCTTGAATTTTTCCACCTCCTGATTCGTACCAAGATGTAGAATTTTTTCCCCTTTTATAGCGATTGCCTGCACCTCGGAGCGGCGCGCATCCACTGTGTATATATTTCCATTGAGGAGAATCAAACTTGCCTTTTCGGAATCACCAGTTTGGCATCCGGAAACCAATAAGGCACATAAAAACAAGCAGGCAAACAACGGCTTCATGGTCAAATATTTTAAAAAATCAAAAACCATTGCAAATAAATAATTAAAAATCAAAAAACACCCTACAAAAATCCCGAATTCCGGCAGAAGCCAAAATTCGGGACTTTGCATTTCAGACGGGCTTTGAAAAGCCGGAAAAATTAGTGCTGAACAACCAGACGCTGTACCGTTACGCCGTGATCAGTGCGTACACGTACGTTGTAGGCGCCTGCCGGCAACTTAGCGGTAGAAATAGTAATCAAATCGCGCTGGAGGTTCTGATGGCGTTGTACTTCGAGTACTTTTCCGGAGGCATCCATTACGCTGATATCCACGGAGGTAGAAGCCTGGTCGAGGTTAAACTTCAGGGTTGCCTGCTCGTTGGCAGGGTTGGGGAAAACCGTAACTGCCGTGGCGGCAAGTGTTGGTTCCTGCGTTGAAGTAATGGCCTGGATGTTAAGGCGAACCACCGGAACGATATCAAATCCGAATCCAACAAGGCTGTAGCTACCGGTATTGCCGACATCGAGGGCACTGGCATAGCGAGGACGATTGAGAGAGTCGGAATAGAAATAGGTGGCATTATAGTCATTATCGTCATTGGCGAGAAGGAAGCAAGCCTGATCATCATCCGTGGCGTATTGTACCACCATTATATAGTACATGTTGTCTTCCAAAGGAATAACATTACCATCCAGGTCAACAGGAATGGTAATTGGGTTGAACATTTCATCTCCCTGAATGATATAGGAGTTGAAGGCAATAGGCGCTGCACCGAATTCTGCGGCATCGGCACGCAGGTTGTCGTTGGCATCACCTTCCCAGCGATAGAGGAGTGTGGTCAGGCTGCGTCCAGCCAGGTCGTCGGCATTGCCGATGCGGAAGGTTACGGAGCTGGCGCGGAAGTTATTGCCATTTGGTGTAAAGAAAACGTTTCCGTAAGCATAGTTGTCATCTGCAGCGGGAGCAACTGTGCGGGTAGCCTCGAGTTCTTTAGCGAAGATGGTATCGGTAATGGCAAATGGCCATTCCTTCACGTTGTCATCAGGATTTGCATCCGGGCCGGAAGCAAGGCTGAGGTTGTAAGAACCCACATATATACCAGGTGTAGCCGGCGGAGTAAATTCTGTCGGGAAAAACACATTTTCAGCGGTAGAATCTGTAGAAATAGCCCCATAATCGATGGAAGTCGTAAAGATCTCCTGTTCATTGGAGTCTTCTACGCGAACAGTGAGGGTGGAGACTTCCTGTGTTTGTGATCCCACGTTGCGGATATCCGCAATAAAACCGAAAGGTTCTATCTGAGAAACGGGAGTAGCTGCATTGGGAGCAAATGCAAAGAAGTCATTTACACGCATGTCATTTGGAGCACGCGGGTCACCTTCTACCAATTCCACATCATCAACCTGCCAGGCATAGGCACAGCCGATAAGATTGCTTGGCCCTTCTTCAGTAGTAGAGCGGAACTGGAAAGCAAAATATACAGCAGCCTGGTTGGCTGCGGCGGTAGAAATGTCGATATTGATCAATTGGGGATTCACGCTCGCTGCACCGCCGCCAAAACCATTAGGAGTAGCATCGGGGAATACAGCAAAAGTGGCCCAGTTGCTCAAATTGTTGAGATCAGTACCTACGCGAATATTGGCCACATCGTAAAAGCTGCGGTAAAAGGTTTGGAATTTAATGAAAATAGTAGTTTTCCCGGTGGTATTGATTACCGGAGAAATCAGCCATGCGTCCTGTCCGACGCCAATGTTGCAGTTAAGATCTGAGTCGAAGAGCATCCAGCCGTTGTCTGCTGTAGTAGAAGCAAGGGCAGCCGTAGCGAAGGCTCCTGTAGGACCTTCAGTGGTATGAATCCAGGCAGCAGTAGGCTGGTTATCCCCCAATACCACCTGGGAAGTCCAGTTTGCAGGAAAACCCCCACCGAATGTTTCAGAAAAAAAAGTAGTTTGCGCGTTTGCTTGTAAAGCAATGAATACAGCAAAGGAAACCAAGGCGAAAAAGCGGGTAAAAAGTCGAATCATCGGAATCGCGATTTAAGTGAATTTTTTGAATTTAATGCAAAAATACATTTATTAAAGCGAAAGAAAAAGAAAAAAACGAAAAGCGTCAAAGGGCGACAATTACATAACACTACTATGACAATGGAACATTGAGGTGCTGCCAGGCAGCCTCCAGCTCCTCCCGATTGAGAGGCGCAACCCCCGGTTTTTCGCAGACTTGTCCACCGGCGAGATTGGCAATTGCTGCCATGGAAATGCCGGGCAGTTTCAGCGCAAGACACAATGCTGCTACGCTGATTACCGTATCGCCTGCTCCGGACACATCGGCAATTTTTCTGGCCTGGGTGGGCAAAATGAGCCCTTTGCCATCTTTTTCGATAAAAATCCCTTTTTCTGAAAGGGTAATCATCACATATTCGTTCTTGATTTTTTCGCGGATATACGCTGCCGCCACCAATAGGGAATCCAGGTTTGCTTCGATTTGTCCCGGGTATTGCATCCTTATTTCCTTAAGATTGGGCTTAAATAAAGCTACATACCTGTACATCCAAAAATTCTTGCTCTTAGGATCCACGGCGGTGGGAATGCCACGGCGGCGGGTTTCCTGAATTAAAGCCTCAATCACCCTGGCCGTCAATACGCCCTTATTGTAATCCTGAAATACAACCACATTAATGGGGTGATTTTCCAAAATGGAACAGAATTTTACAATTAATGCCTCCTCATCCTCATTAGTCAAATCGTGTACAATCTCATGATCCACTCGTATTAAATGCTGCGCGCCCGCCATGATTCGGGTCTTGGTAGTGGTCGTTCGTTGTCGGGAGGGCAAAACATACGCCGTTTCCAGACCCTGGGTGCGCATCAACGCCAAAAACTCCTCACCTGCGGCATCCTCGCCCGTGACGGTGCATAAGAATGGGGTGGCGCCCATGGCCTGTATATTTAATGCTACATTGGCGGCGCCTCCAAGCCTGGATTCTTCCCGCTGCAATTGAACAACAGGCACCGGCGCTTCCGGTGAAAGACGGTCGGCGGCACCAATGAGGTACCGATCAATCATCACATCGCCCACGACAAGTGCGTTCAGCTTGTTAAATTCGCTCCAGTCTAGTGACATAAACATTAAGATTCCAGATATTTTGTCATTACGACCATAATTTGATCTGTTGCTCCCTGATGATGATGAATATAAGAATGACAAATTTCCGATGCCGCTCTGTACTTATTGGTGCGAAGCTCACCAAAAGCTTGTCGCAATTGGCCGAGGTTGTGGATGGCAACCGCACCTCCCTGCTTCACCATGTTTTGCGCCTCGGCAAATTTCTGATATCGCGGTCCAAAGATCACGGGGAGTCCAAAAGCCATCGGTTCCAGGATATTGTGAATACCGGCGCCAAATCCCCCGCCTATGTAAGCAATTTTCCCATATTTATACATGGCCGCCAACATACCGATATTATCCACCAACAACACACGAGCCTCACGAAGACGATTTTCATCGGCACCAGAATAGCGAACGGTTAACCCCGGAAAGTACCCTTCCAATCGCTTTAAGTTTTCTGTTGCAATGTGATGGGGTGCAATAACCATTTTCCAATCAGCAGGAAAACCATGCTCCACCAGCCCGCGCAAAAGCTGCTCGTCGGGAGGCCAGGTACTTCCTGCAATGAGCAAATTCACATTTTCAGAAAATATGTCCAGCCGCTCATTTTTTTCAGCGGCTCGGGCAACCTGTAATACGCGGTCCACCCGGGTATCCCCTACCCTACTGACCTGAAGTATATTGAACCGTCGAAGCAATATCTCTGATGAAGCATCCTGGACGAAAATAGCCTTAAAACTTCGGAGAGCATCCAGCCATAACCGTCCTACTGGTTGGAAAAACAATTGGCCCGGGCGAAAAACGGCAGACACTAAAAAGGTCGGCACATGCCTTTTTTGTAGTTCGTTTAGAAGCCTGAGCCAGAATTCATATTTCACGAAAATAGCTACATCGGGCTTCACAAGATCCAGGAATTGCTTTGCCTGTGCGGGGGTGTCGGCAGGGAGGTAGCAGACATAATCGGCAAAAGGGTAATTTTTTCGGACTTCATAACCGGAAGGCGAAAAGAAGCTCAGCAAAATTTGAACTTCCGGATACTCACTTTTGATGGCTTCAATCAAGGGGCGCCCCTGTTCGAACTCCCCGAGAGAGGCGCAATGGATCCACACGCGTTTTTTTCCGGGGTTGAATTTTTTTTGCACAGCATCCCGAAGTAACTCGGGCCAGTTTTTTCGCCCTGTTACCCATTGGGCAGCCTTGGGATGAAAAGCTGCGACCAATCGGATGCTTGTCGCGTACAAGCCGATACCGAGATCATATAACCAGAATAACCTCATGA
>CAYTNI010000042.1:0-14210 GCA_964439115.1 uncultured Saprospiraceae bacterium | reverse complement strand
ACCACTCCACCAAAGTTGGACTTGAGCAAGACTTTCCGGCAAAATCATATCCCGAAGAAGTATGGTCAATGCCTCGCGAATGAGACTGGTGGTTCCGAATTCATCAGTTGCTTCCCCCTGGACGTCCAGATTGCGCCCTCCACCCAGCAATATCCTATCAGAACCCACATTCCGAAAATAAAAATACCCGCGGTCGTAGTGAAAGGCTCCACGGAGGCGCAACCCGGGAATAGGCTGAGTGATAAGGACCTGATTTCTTGCGGGAGCGACCTCCAGAGAAGGAAGCAATTTTCTGGCAAATCCATTTACGGCTACAAGAAGCCCGGGAACCGTAAAATTCCAGCCCGCTTCCGTTTCAATTTCTACGCCGCTTGCTGTGGGGTTTACTGCGCTAACGGCAAGGCCGCTGAGGAGGGCAATGCCCATGGATTGAGCTCTTTGAATCCATGCATGCATCATGGCGCCGGTATGGAGCTGTCCTTCCAGCGTATTTTGAATTATAAAGGGCACGTCCCGGAAGCCAAAGTCGGGGGAAAGATTTCCGGAGCTTTTAAAAACCCCATCTTGTCCGGTAATAACCTTCATATACCTGTTGAAATCCTCCAGATGATCCTGGCACTGTTCGAAGGATACCTTTTCATGACTTCTGAACACCTCGAAACCACCGAGTGGCTCATATTGAATGGCAGAGTCTCCAAGGCGTTGGCGTAATTTTAACAGGCCTTTCCAGCGGCGTTCGACGAGCGCCCATATTTCATGCTCAGGCTGGTGTGAAAGGTCATCCAACAATTCGGTCATACTGCCGAAACAGGCAAAACCGGCGTTTCGGGTACTGGCGCCAATAGGTAAGGGGCCTCGATCCACCACTGCGATGTTCCAGTGCGGGCGAAGCGATTTGATATGGCAGGCAGCGCTGAGTCCAACGATGCCGCTTCCGAGTACGACAAAATCCAAGGGGCGGAAAAAAGAATCGTACTCCCAATAGCTTAATTCATAGCGCATCGTCAATACCCCTTATTGACCTCTTTTTCGATGGCGGGAATACCCCTTTCCATCCATGATGGCATGGGTGCATCGAGGAGGTAGTGGTCGAAGAACTGTTGCATGCGCTTTTGAAAATCGCGGCGGTTTTGCAGTTTTACCGGCCAGTGTGGCTCTTCATTGTAATTGAGCAACCAGGCAGGCTTGTTCAGGCGGCGCAGCGCAGTAAACATTTCGATGCCCTGATACCATGGCACAGCACCGTCTTTGTCATTGTGCAAAATCAGCACAGGCGTCTGGACTTTATCCATGGTAAAAATAGGAGAGTTTTCAAGGTAGCGAAGCGGATACTGCCAGGGGGAGCCGGCTATTCTGCTTTGTTGCTGCTCGTATTGGAATTGTCTGACCAGCCCGCTTTCCCAGCGGATACCACCATAGGCGGAAACCATATTGACTACCGGAGCACCGATTTCCGCGCAACGGAATATATTGGTGCGGGTAATGATATAAGCGCCCTGGTAGCCGCCCCAGGAATGGCCCTGCAAGCCGATGCGGGCAGGATCTACAAAACCCCTGTCGATGAGCGATGCCGTACCGGATACCACGGCATTGAAAGCGCTCTCACCAGGATATCCCTCCCTGTAGGGTACATCCGGGTTGAAGATGAGATATCCGCGGCTGGCGTAGAAGCTGTATCCAATAGAGGAACGACCCGGTGCCGGCATTGGATAGCGGTGAATGCCATCGCTGGAGCGCTCGTAAAAGTTGACAATCATAGGGTATTGCTTTTTAGGGTCAAATCCCTGGGGTTTGACCAACATGCCCTGAAGTTTTTGACCATCGGCAGCCGTCCATTCGTACAACTCTATCGTTCCCCAGCGGAAATCCTTTTGCTGAGGGTTGGCATTGCTGATTGCTTTTGAGGTAGCCAAATCGCTGCTGTACTGAAGGTCGGGGAATTGAGAGAAGGTTTGGCGGGTAAAAATGTATTTTTCAGCGTTTCTGGCCTTGAGGATATTTTTGTTAAGGGCGTACGAGCCGGATTGCAGGGCATTGAGTCTGAGGTTTTTTAAGTCTAAGGTTGCATAACCCTCATTTTTGTCCTGTTCGTTCACAAAATGAAGTAAAATAGTTTCCATGGGATCAATGAATCGCTTATCAGGGTCTGGGTTTAGATAGCGATAGGTGGTTTTGATAGCGCGGCCATTGGTTAAACGCACGGGAGCTTCAGCACCGTTTGGATCCACTTTCCAAAGATCATAGCGGTCATAAAGCAGTACAAAAGCATCATCCTTTGCCCAGGCGGCAGTGCCGTAAGAGCCGGGCAATGCCGGTACATCGTGTATTTCATCGTAGAATTTTGAAGTTTCGGGGCCGGCAATCCGGCGTGTTTGTTGCTCGGCTACCGACCAGGCATACCACGAAGAATCAGCTCTTTGATACCAAACCATGTACTTGGAGGATGGTGAAAGAGTCGGCACAGCACATAACCCTTTCTGGACAAGCGTACGACTTCCGTTTTGAATGTCCACGGCATAGACATCGCGACAGGAAGGACCGCCGGTCCAGCTCGTCTCCATCAAATAAGGAACTTCATTGTATCCGAGGGCTATTGGGAAATTTCCCTCTGACCCGGTGCGTATTTCGGGCAAATCCAGGTTTCCAAGCTGAGCGACTAAACCTTGGCCGGTGTGTAGCACACAAGAGTAATAGCGTTTTTTCTCTCGTTCAAGCAACACTTTTTGCTGAGTGTATAAAAGCGGATCGTCGTAACGCCAGACCTCTACCTGTACGATTTCGTCTTCGAGCAGGTTGGTATCCGGTAAAACCGGAGTGGGTGCAATGCCAAAAAACAATTTGGAGCCGTCCTCGGAGAATTTAAGGCCGCCATGCTCGCTGATCAGCCAATTTTCAGGCATAAAAGAGGATTCGGAATTCACTGCCGGCGAGGCCTCCGCCTGACCTGGAGTATGGGTAAACAATTCCCAATTTCGGATTCTTGCCTTGGTAGTGTCGGCATCTGTCAGAAAAGCAGCCTGAACGCCCTTTTCATCAAGGGTCAGGGCTTTGAATTTAGCCTTACCCGAGTAAATTCGAAGCAGATTGCCTTCCGAATCATCTACGCGATACATGCCTGCCTGAAAAGTAGAGTCATCGCCGGTACTGGCAATCAGCCAGGCGGATTTACGTTTTGCAAAAGTGGCTCCTGTAGCAAAGGGTACAACAGTTTCCTTTCCTGTGTTGAGATAGCGCAGGACAAAGCGACTGCCATTTTCTGAGGATTCTTTTTTGGTTTTAGGCTCAGTTTTGGTGCTGTCACTTTTTACGCTTGCCGTTTTGGCGGGTTCGTGCCACCAGGCCAGTTGTCCGCTCCAGTAGGTGGGTAAAAACCAGGATTTCACGTTGGGAATCTTTTCCATTTTCCCTTGACGGAGGTCGTAAACCGCCAGGGTATCTTTGGGAAAATCTTCCTTTTTGACTTTCTTTCGACGCAAAGCATCCAGGGAGTCTTGAGAAGGTTTTATCCTAAAGACCAGGAAGAGGTTGTCAGCGCTGAACTCAGGATCCTCTGCTCTGGAAAACCGACTTTCCTTTTGCTGGGAAGCATCGTAAAGTACGAGTTCCGAATCGCCATCCAAGGGCGTCAATTCATAGCAAATCCAGCGGCCATCGGGTGAAATACGAGTATTTTCGATGCTTCTCCACAGGTCGAAATCCTCGTGTTGGAGCGCCTTTAAGGTTCCGTTGGATTGAGCTTGAAGCGCCAGGACAGCCATTAAGGCCGTGATGGCGGAGATGACAATGCGCAGCATGAGCATACAATTTGATGTGGGAACAAAAGTAAGGAAAACTTTACGCTGGCAGTGGTATTGGGCAATAGGAAGTGCAACCCATGGCGCAAATGGTAGGTAGCTAAATGATATTTATCTCTCTCGCAAACATCCGGGAGGCATATTAATAGTGGTTCTAAGCCTTGTGCGGCTTTTCGCAAGATCAGCCTTCGGATATGTGCTTAAGGAAGACTACCCCTTGCAACGGGCAATCAGTTCCCGTTCCAGGAGGTCAGCGGCGGCCATGGCGGCATCAGCCCGGGCTTTTGCCTCTTCGGCGAACACCTTGTCTTTTAGTCCGGGAGCATTGATATGTACATTGAGCGCAGCTCCATGGACGGCGGCGCGTGCGCATAGCGCTCCCACACCGGCATCGGAAATGGAATTCGGATTACCGGTTTCCACCATTGCCCGGATGGGTTCAAAGGAAGCCATGGCAAGCTCTATAGTGCGCAAGGGTACTTCGATGGCATAGCGCGTAGCGGCTTCCATGGCGGCACTGCGCTTTTGGCGATCTTCCGCGCTGTCTTTCGGCAATTGCATGGCCTCCATTATGCCATTGAATGCGCGGGTATCCTCATCAACCAGTTGTAGCAAACCGGTTTTTAGGGATTGAGCCTTTTCTGCCCATTCGGAAAAAGTTTCCCAGCGGTCGTCCCAGCCACGTTTGTGAGATGACAGGTTAGCAACCATGGCTGCCAATGCTGCGCCGAGAGCGCCGACGTAGGCGGAGATAGAGCCGCCACCGGGGGCGGGACTTTCTGAAGCAGTTTCATCGGCGAAACGCTCCAGGTTCATAGCCACCAGGGGGTTGGAAGAGGCCTGTCGGAGTTTGTACTCGATAACTTTTTGCTGCGGATCGAAGGGCGCGAGGTCGTCAAGCCCGAGGGATTTGATGGCGATGCGCAACAATTCTGACTCAGACACACCTGCGGAGCGCTTTTGCTTATGCAGAAAGTACCGACCGGCATCCAGGAGCACGCGAAGCGGAGTCATGCCCACCAGTTCAGAACCCGTCACCCGCATACCTCGCGCTTCTGCGCTTTTACAAGCCTCCTCGAAGGCGATGTGCAACGGGGTAACGGCGATATCGGTAAGATTCATGGACACCTGGGCGATGCCGTATTCTTCGATATACCATCCGATGGCTTTTACAGCCTTGCATGCACCGGGCTGTCGAATGGGCTCTCCATCCTGATCCTTTAGGATTGGCCCACTTACGGGGTCACCGTCGCGCAACACTCTTCCCTGTTCGCGTACATCAAAAGCCACACTATTGGCGCGACGCACGGAGGTGGTGTTAAGATTGACGTTATAGGCTATTAAAAAGTCGCGCGCACCGATTACGGTGGCGCCGGTTTTGGGGTTAAACCGGGCGGGGCCGAAATCGGGAGCCCAGGCAGGATCGGCTAATTTTTCGGGTAGGGCCTCATATTCACCGGCGCGGATGGATGCCAGGTTGCGACGTTCCGGGCTTGTAGCAGCGGCTTCGTAGAGATAGACGGGGATCTCCAGAATCTGGCCTACCCTCCGACCCAGTTCAGCGGCCCAAACTGAGGCCTCCTCGAGGCTAATACCGCTTACTGGCACCAATGGGCAAACATCGGTGGCACCCATACGTGGGTGGGCGCCACTGTGTTTGCTCATATCTATTAAGAGAGATGCCTGTCGGATACCCTGAAAGGCGGCCTCGACTACTGCTTCGGGAGGGCCTACAAAAGTGACCACCGTACGGTTGGTGGCCTTGCCGGGGTCCACATCCAACAAGCGGACGCCTTCAACGGCCTCGATGGCCGCTGTAATTTGCCGAATCACTTCGGGGTCGCGCCCTTCACTGAAATTGGGCACACATTCCAGAATTTTCTGCATTTTCGTAAAGGATACTGCGTTTAAATGGTTACTCCGCCGTCCACACTGAGTACGGCACCGGTGACATAGGAGGCATCATCGGAAGCAAGGAACAGGTAGGCTTTGGCTACTTCTTCCGGTGATCCGATGCGGCCGAGCGGGGTTTTGTCGTTCATCATCTGGATAACTTTCTCCGGCATGGCGGTAATCATTTCCGTGCCGATAAATCCGGGAGCAATAGCGTTTACGGTGATGCCTTTGCGTCCAAGTTCGCGAGCCCACACTTTGGTCATGCCAATTACGCCGGCTTTGGCAGCCACGTAGTTCGTCTGACCGAAATTGCCATACAGACCCACCACCGAGGAGGCATTGACGATGCGTCCATAGCCGCGTTCCACCATGTAGGGCGCCACGGCTTTGGTGCCATTGAAAACACCGGTCAGATTGACATCAATCACCTGTTGCCACTGTTCCGGAGTCATTTTCATTAGTGTAGAATCGCGGAGAATCCCGGCGTTGTTGATAAGAATATCAATACGGCCAAAATCGGCGGCAGTTTTTTGGGCTGCGGCCTCCACCATAGCCAAATCGGCGGTGTTGACCTTGTAAAATTTGCCGCCCACTTCCCTGGCAGTTTCCTCTCCTTTTTCATCGTTCCAATCCCAAAGGGCCACCTTGGCACCCTCTGCGGCAAACAAAACGGCAATCGCCTTTCTGATTCCTGCTGCGCCGCCGGTAATAACAGCTATTTTGCATTTTTTTCCAAAATTAAGCATCCATTCCGGCAGTCCGAAAAAAGAGATACTCCATATTGGGACGACCAAAGGTATAAACAGCCAATCTTACCGTGATAATGTTTTGATAATAAATTTTTTATTGTGTAAAATTTATGGGGTTGACCACAAGGTGAATGTTGTACGATGAAAAATTGGGTCGTACCTTTACGGACGAACCAAATTATTAACTGAAGAAACCAAATAATCCATGAAGGACGCTTATATTGTTTCGGCAGTGCGCACGCCAATCGGCAGTTTTGGAGGAGTTTTGGCCGACGTACCGGCCACGCAACTCGGCGGAATCGCCATTAAGGGTGCACTTGAAAAGGCAGGGCTGGCACCGGAGCTGGTGGATACTGTTTATATGGGTAATGTCGTTTCGTCCAATCTCGGACAAGCGCCGGCTCGACAGGCAGCACTTCAGGCGGGGTTGTCCTCTACTGCGCAATGCACCACCGTCAATAAAGTATGCGCCTCAGGAATTAAATCGCTTATGTTTGCCGCTCAGGATATCATGCTCGGCTATGCCGAGGTAGTCATTGCCGGCGGAATGGAGAATATGAGTATGATTCCATTTTACATCCCCAAGGCGCGCTTTGGTTATAAATACGGCAATGGCGAAATCGTGGACGGCCTTTCGCGCGATGGACTGCTCGATGCTTATGACCAGCAGGCCATGGGCGTTTTTGCCGACCGTACCGCCGAGCGATATGGCATTAGCAGGGAGGCTCAGGATGCGTTTGCCATTAAATCATACACTCGTTCGGCTGAAGCCACCCAGAGCGGCAGGTTCGGAGCAGAGATTGTTCCGGTAGCCATCCCACAGCGCAAGGGGGATCCGATCATGATTGTAGAAGACGAGGAATTCAAAAAAGTGAACTTCTCCAAAATTCCGGAGCTCCGTCCGGCTTTCACCCCGCAGGGAACTGTCACTGCCGCCAATGCGTCCACCATCAATGACGGAGCAGCGGCACTGCTTGTGGTCAGCGAAGCTAAACTAAAGGAATACAATCTTCAACCTCTGGCGCGTATCGTCGCTTTTGCAGATGCGGAACAAGAGCCGCAATGGTTTACCACCACGCCGGTGTTTGCGGCTCAAAAAGCGATTCAGCGTTCAGGACTGTCTTGGGGGCAACTTGATTTTATTGAGATCAATGAAGCTTTTTCCGTCGTGGCGCTGGCGTTTGAGCAGCTCCTCGAGTTGGATCCCCATAAGGTCAACGTCTTTGGAGGAGCAGTTTCACTGGGGCATCCCTTAGGCGCTTCCGGTGCCCGGATTGTCACCACGCTAAACAATGTACTACATCAACACAAGGGCAAATACGGTATGGCAGCCATCTGCAACGGCGGCGGCGGCGCATCGGCCATGATCCTTGAGGCGCTCTAAAGGCCTCTGTAATCCTCTGAACAAATACTGCCATTTGTAGCTTAAGTTTCAATATTTTAAAAATGGCAGACATACGCGACATCCTGTGAATCCCGGCAAAGATTCACAGGATGCCCTCGCCTCTATGCTTCAACCATAGAATCTATGTATTTTTCAAGCATTTATAAATTATAGTCAATATCATTATATTTTCTCATATAAATAACATTATCAGTAACTTACGTTATTTTTTATACTAAAAACCCCTTCTAGTCAATCCGTTTTTGTCCATTATCTGTCTTGATATCGCCTGAATTGGGGGGTAATTTTGTGGCTATAATTGATTTGTTCATCTAAACAAGAAAGTCATGGTTAGTACCAAAGCATATTTTGACAGGGTTATCGCTAACCAACAGCAGTTGCTTGAATCCTATTCTCATTACACAGACAAGACAGTGGAGGCTGTGGTGCCAGATCGAGCGTTGACTGCACGAGGCATGGAATTGTTCCTGGAAATGATGGGGCGTCCCTTTGAAATGGTGGATGGGTGGTCCCAAAAAGAGCAGCTCGAACTCCTACAACATGATTTTTGGGCAGTTTATAGCGACCGGCTGAATAAAACCTCCGAAGTATCGGCAGAAATGCTCTCCAAGAGCATGGAATTTATGAATCTGATGACGGAGCAATACAGTTTGCCAGCCCAGCAGGAGCGCATGCGCAGGATGGGAGAAGCTTTTCAAACCTGGATGGCGCATTACCGGCAGGCCATGGAAGCCAGTGCCGAGGCAACCCGCGAATTCATGGGATTAGACAAGTAAATGCTGATTATTTTTCAAAACAAACCATAAAGTCATGAAGAACCCTTGGGATGCATTAATGGATAATCAAAAGAAGGTCATGGAGTTTTGGAGCCAGATGGCCAACCAGTCCACCTCCTCCAACGGCCATACCAAACACACCGCTACGCCCAACGACCTTTTCTCCGAATGGATGGACCAGCAAAAATCGTTCTGGGAGAAATGGATGCAATCGGCCAACAACGAGGATACCCTCAAAGCCATGCCGGAACAATTCCGCCAATGGATGGAGATGCAGCAGCGTATGACCGAACAGTATGCGGCCATGTATAAGGACCAGGCGGCGAAAATGGGTCTTAACTGGCCTCAGTCTGACCTTTCGGCCTTTATGCCCAATCGGGTGATGGAAGAAAATTTCAAACAATGGAAAGCCTGGTCGCAGGGGAATGAACAATGGATGCGCAATGCCTTCTCGGCAAAAATGCCCTTCAATATGCAACCCCATTATCACAACTTTGTGGAATTTTTTGACGACCTCCATCGCTATTGGGAGCCTTTTTCCCGCATGATCCAAAATGGCATCTTCGACAAGGAGATGGTGGAGAAGTACTTTACCCACGACGCCTATCTCAAAACCATCAACCAGCTCATGGGCTTTAAGCCGGTGGGCAACGTTACCGAACTCATTGATTCGGTCAATCACTATTTTGAGCGCCTCATACATCAATTCAGCGATGAAGGCGCTAAGTGGTCGGCGGTGAGTGAAAACTGGCGCTCCAAAATGACCGATTTTATCTCCGGCAGCCATGTACCGATGCTGCAATTCAGCAATGACCTCAACAACCGACTGCGCGACCAGCTTACACCCTTCTTCAACATCGCCGCTCAGGGCCGCCAGACAGAAGTGGCCAAACTCCTGCGCGATGTACAATTCGGCTACATCAGTTTTATCCTCAAAACCGCCGAACTGCAATCCAAGGTGTATGATGCCGGACAATACGCCATGCCCGACGTGATTCGCCAATACCACGAATCCTGGCAGAAAAATAAAGAAACGCCCGACTTCCAGGCTTTCCTCCACACCTACATCAACGAGCTGGAAAACCGCATCCTCGAAGTGCTGAATGCCGATGACTATTCCAAGCTGCAAAGCGAAATTGCGGCCCTTGGTGCATCAATCAAGCAGACTTCCGACCGCGCCTCCGAACTAATCTGGGCCGACATGCCTTTCCTGACCCGTTCCGAGGGCGATGATTTTGCACGGGAAGCCGCCGCCATTCGCAAAAAAATGCGTGCATTGGAACAACGCCTCGATGCCCTGGAGCATGAAAGTGTGAATCAGCAGGAAGCACCAGGAACCAAAACCAAGCGCAGCACCGCCAAAGTCTGATCATCCACTCCTGGTTGGCGCCCGGCACATTCAAACCAGGGCGCCTTAGTTTCTTCCATCCCTAAATTTTCCATTCCATGACCCAAACAAAACCATTGAGCGAGCAAATCATCGAACAGGTGGATACGGCTGCCGAAGCGCTCAAAAATATCAATGATATTCACAACGTGGACATTGCCACGGCTCCCCGCGAAATCGTTTGGGAGGACGGCAAACTCCTACTCTATCACTTCAAGCGCGACGAAGCTCCAAAAGCCCAGACACCGGTGCTCATCTCCTACGCTTTGGTCAACCGCTGGGAAATGATGGACCTTCAGCCCAACCGCAGCTTCATCCGGAAGCTGGTCAGCGAAGGTATTGACGTCTATCTCATTGACTGGGGCTATCCCACCAAAATTGACAGATACAAAACTATTGAGGACTATGTACTCGGCCATATTGACGATTGTGTGAATTTTATACGCAAACGCCATCATCTCGATAAAATCAACCTGCTCGGTGTTTGTCAGGGTGGAACCTTCAGCCTGATGTACAGTGCTTTGTTTCCGGAAAAAGTCAAAAACCTTATCACGCTGGTCACTCCGGTGGACTTTGACAACAAGGAGGGCTTGCTCTTCAAATGGGCCAAAGACATGGACGTGGATGCCGTGGTGGATGGCTTTGGAGGGATAATCCCCGGTGACTTCCTCAATACGGGCTTCGATTTGCTTAAGCCGATGAATAAAACCCGCAAATACCTAAGCCTTCCGGATACGATGAAGCAGAAATCCACGCTGATGAACTTTCTGCGCATGGAGCGCTGGGTGGCTGACAGCCCCGCGCAGGCAGGTGAAACCTACCGACAGTTTATCAAGGATATGTACCAGAAAAACAAACTCATCAAAGGCGAACTGAAGCTCGGCGGGCTCAAGGTGGATCTCCATAAAATCACTATGCCGCTACTGACCATCTACGCCAAAGATGACCATATTGTACCTCCTGCCACTACAAGGCCGATTAATAACCTTGTGGGTTCAAAAGATAAGCAACTCCTGGAATTTCCGGGAGGGCACATCGGCGTTTTCGTAGGTGCGCGCTCACAGGACGTACTCACACCGGCCATCGCCAATTGGCTGATTGAAAGAGATTAGTATTTTTTAAGACTGGTTTTATTTGGTTAGGGCTACAGCCGGCATCATATATATATGGTGTCGGCTTTTTTTGTAATGCTTCAACCATGCGGGGTTTGCTTTTTTAAGAAAAAAACGCCGCAAGTAATGAATATCACTACCTGCGGCGTACTAACTCAATGATCAAATCTTACATATTGGCAATAATTTCCGAGCCAAACTCGGAGCATCTGAGCAGGGTAGCACCTTCCATGAGGCGGTGGAAATCGTAAGTGACGCGCTTTTTGGCAATGGCGCCATCCATTCCCTTGATAATGAGGTCGGCAGCTTCCGTCCATCCCATATAGCGGAGCATCATTTCTCCGGAGAGGATGACAGAGCCCGGGTTCACCTTGTCCTGACCGGCATATTTGGGAGCTGTGCCGTGAGTGGCCTCAAAAATGGCATGCCCGGTGATATAATTGATGTTGGCACCCGGTGCAATACCGATGCCGCCAACCTGCGCGGCGAGCGCGTCGGAGAGGTAGTCGCCATTGAGGTTCATGGTGGCAATCACGTCAAAGTCTTTGGCGCGGGTCAATACCTGTTGAAGCGTGATATCCGCAATGGCATCCTTAATCATCAATTTCTTTTTCCACTGGCCATTTCCATGGGTGGGGAGGAGCTGGAGTGCAGTTTCCACTTCGGCGACCACCTTTTTCTTTTGGTCGGGCGTCATCATGTCATAGCCCGGTTCCACCATGCGCGCGTTGTCTTCGGCGGAGATGCCCGAATTGGATTCTACATTGCCGAGAATCCAGGATTCGCGTTCGGTGACGACGCTCTCGCGGAAAAACTGCGTAGCAATCTGGTAACCCCACTCCCGGAACGCACCTTCCGTGAATTTCATGATGTTGCCTTTATGGACAATCGTCACATTGCGGCGGTTGTTTTTCAGGGCATAAGAGATGGCGGAATGTACAAGACGTTCGGTGCCGAGCCAGGAAACCGGCTTAAATCCTATCCCAACATTGACGTCCACCTGGCGGGCTTCCATGCCGTTTTCCTCCAGGAGGCCTTGCCATTCTCTGGATTTTTGGGTGGTGCCGAAGCGTATTTTATTGAACTCTTTAGGAAACTCAGATGCCAGAAAATCCAGCACTTTTTGGGCTTCAGGGCTACCGCCGGCGTATTCGATACCGGCATAGATATCTTCGGTATTTTCCCGGAAAATGACCATATCCACTTCTTCGGGGCGTTTTACCGGAGAGGGCACCCCCTGGAAATAGCGCACCGGGCGGAGGCAAACGTATAAATCAAGTAGTTGGCGCAGTGCCACATTCAGACTGCGGATACCGCCACCTACAGGGGTGGTAAGCGGCCCTTTGATACCGACCAGGTACTCATTGAAAGCGGCGAGCGTCTCGTCGGGCAGCCAACTCCCGGTTTGGTTGAAAGCCTTTTCTCCGGCAAGTACTTCCTTCCATACAATTTTGCGGGAGCCGCCGTAAGCCTTTTCTACGGCTGCATCGAATACGCGCACCGAAGCTGCCCAAATATCGGGTCCTGTTCCGTCACCTTCGATGAAGGGAATGACGGGATCATTGGGAACCACTAATTTTCCATGCTGAATGTGTACTTTTGTTCCGTTCATTTTTTTGTCGTTTATCGTAAGAAGGGTAATCGCGCTTGTGAAAGCGGTGCAAAAATAGCAAAAAACGATGCCAAATTCAAATTTTGATCCCAAAGAAGAACGCCTTGCCGGAGAAGAAGGCCAGGTAGAAAAAGCCTTGCGCCCCAAAGCATTAGAAGACTTTTCGGGGCAGCCGCGCATCGTGGAAAACCTGCGCGTATTTATCGCCGCTGCACGCAATCGCGGGGAAGCGCTCGACCATGTTTTGCTCAATGGCCCGCCCGGACTTGGCAAAACCACTCTTTCCCATATTATCGCCAATGAACTTGGCGCTACCCTCAAAATGTCGTCGGGGCCGGTCATTGAAAAACCCGGCGATCTGGCAGGCCTGCTCACCAATCTCGATCCCGGAGATGTATTGTTTATTGACGAAATTCACCGGCTCAACACGGTGGTAGAAGAATATTTGTATTCTGCGATGGAGGACTATCGGATTGATATCATGATTGACAGCGGACCCAACGCAAGAAGTATTCAGATTTCCCTCAATCCATTCACCCTCATTGGCGCCACAACCCGAATGGGTCTGCTTACCGCACCGATGCGGGCGCGTTTTGGTATCACCTGTCATTTGGATTACTACGATACCGAAACCTTGCTGCGCATCATCAAGCGTTCGGCGGGCATCCTCGGTGTCGCCATAGACGAAGACGGCGCAAGGGAAATTGCCCGCAGAAGCCGCGGCACCCCGCGTATTGCCAACGCACTACTACGTCGCATTCGAGATTTTGCACAAATAAAAGGAAACGGCGCCATAGATGTGGAAATTGCCCGCTTTGGCCTCAATGCGCTCAATGTGGATGAAGGCGGCCTCGATGAAATGGATAACCGCATCCTCGGGTCCATTATTCATAAATTCAAAGGCGGCCCGGTAGGTCTAACCACCATCGCCACCGCAGTTGGAGAAGAACCCGGCACCATTGAGGAAGTACACGAGCCTTTTCTCATCATGGAAGGTTATATCCAGCGCACCCCCAGAGGAAGAGAGGCCACCGATAAGGCCTACAGACACCTCGGCGTACAGAAGCCGGGAAGGCCCGGCACCCTTTTTGAACTGGAAACCCCCTAAAAACAGAAAGTCGCACCAAAATACGCTGGTGCGACTTTCATCCAATAATCATAATCCCATGAACATATAACTTGTCACGCTCCGCAGAGCATGTTTTTCTTTTTGAAGCCGGCTTTTATTTATCCGGAAAGTTGAGAATAGTAAACCGGCTTTTGGGGCACCGGCCTACTATTCACAAACTTAAAATTCCTATGTTTTGTCCAAACTTGCTTACCAACTCTTTTGTCGGCATCGCATCTCGTTTGACGTTACAAAGATGAAACCATCTTTGAAGCAGAACAAATACACTATTCCTTATTTGTGAAAATAATAAATAATTAAAACTGAAGAAGTTTTTCTTAATTATATAAATTTTAACACTTAAAGCATGA
>CAYTNI010000041.1:0-14407 GCA_964439115.1 uncultured Saprospiraceae bacterium | reverse complement strand
GCATCCGGAAAAAAGTTTCCGGAACTGCAGGGCGCCCAAGGCTTGCCGTTTATCGCAGTAATAAAGCTATTTATTGCCAGGCGATTGATGATATTGCCGGTCATACACTTGCCGCAGCCTCTTCTCTCGAAGCAGCCGTACCTGGTAATGTGCCTAAGTGTGAGCAGTCTCGGATTGTCGGCAAATTACTTGCCGAGCGAATGTTGGCAAAAAATATCAGCATCGGGGTTTTTGATCGCGGTGGGTACCTCTACCACGGTCGTGTGAAGGCGCTTGCTGATGGTGCCCGTGAAGGTGGTCTTATTATTTAATTCCGTACGATATCAACCATAAAGCATGGATAAGAAAAGCAATAACAGGGTTAAACCGGTAGAGTCTGAGTTCAAAGAAAAACTGGTAGCCCTGAACCGGGTAGCAAAAGTCACCAAAGGCGGTCGTACCTTCAGTTTCGCCGCTATTGTAGTGGTGGGTGATGAGAAGGGCTCCGTTGGTCAGGGCCTGGGTAAGGCACGAGATGTTTCCGAGGCCATTTCAAAAGCAGTGGACGACGCCAAGAAAAACCTTGTTAAGGTGCCCATCTATAAAGGAACCATTCCTCATGAGCAGAAGGGTAAGTACGGCGCCGGTAAGGTGTTGCTCAAGCCGGCTTCTGATGGTACGGGCGTAATTGCAGGTGGTGCCATGCGTGCAGTATTGGAAATGGTCGGCATTCACAATGTATTGGCCAAATCCACCGGCTCATCAAACCCACACAATATTGTTAAGGCAACTATTGACGCACTGACAAAGATGCGCAGCCCAATGGAAGTGGCCAGGCAGCGCAGTATCACTACCGAAAAAGTATTCCAGGGATAATTTAATGCCTCTCAACAATGGCTAAGATAAAAATAACACAGGTCAAAAGTACAATTGACCGGCCTAAGCGCCAAAAGGACACCATAAAGGCGCTGGGTATCCGCAAGATGCATCAGGTAGTTGTTCATGAAGCTACGCCTCAGATATTGGGTATGGTGCACGCAGTTAATCATTTGCTTAAAGTGGAGGAAGTCCAATAATTCAAAAATTATGGAACTGCATAATTTACGACCGGCCAAAGGCGCGGTAAAAACAAGAAAAAGAGTAGGCCGCGGCCAGGGATCAGGTATGGGTGGTACATCTACTCGTGGTCACAAAGGTGCAGGCTCCCGTTCAGGTGACTACACCAAGGTCGGCTTCGAAGGTGGTCAGATGCCTATCCAACGACGCCTCCCGAAGATTGGCTTCAGAAGCCCAAACCGTATCGAGTTGGTGCCAATTAACCTTGAGCGTCTCCAGGAAATCTCCAATAAGTATGGGGTAGATACCATTACCTTGGATTTCCTCGTGGAAAAAGGGATTGTTGGTCAGGGTGACTTGGTTAAAATCCTGGGTCGCGGGGAGCTTAAATCCAAAGTGACTGTTTCCGCCCACGCTGTTTCCGCCTCCGCCAAATCTGCCATCGAGGCTCTTGGCGGTAGTGTTAACCTCCTTTAATTACGCCACATGAACAGATTGATCACTACCCTGCAAAATATCTGGAAAATCCAGGAGTTGCGTAACCGCATTCTCCTCACACTTGGTCTGTTGCTGGTTTTTCGGATTGGGTCATATATCGTACTACCCGGCGTGATGCCCTCTGTACTTGCTCAGCAGGATAACAATCAGGCAAACGACCTGCTTGGCCTGATCAATATCTTTACAGGTGGTGCCTTCAATAATGCCGCAGTACTTGCCTTGGGTATTATGCCCTATATCACCGCAAGTATCATCATTCAGCTTCTTGGTTTTGCTGTGCCCTATTTTCAGCGACTGCAGCAAAAGGAAGGGGAGTCGGGCCGTCGTAAGCTGAACCAAATTACGCGCTGGCTTACTGTGGCCATCACCATGGTGCAGAGCGGTGCTTACCTTACCTACATACACAGCCTTAACGCTGTGAGCGCAAATCTTCCAAGCGGAGTTTTCTGGGCTTCGAATATCCTGATTCTTACTGCCGGTACTGTTTTCTCCTTGTGGCTGGGTGAACGTATCACGGATCGCGGTATTGGTAATGGTGTTTCACTCCTTATTACCGTGGGCATCATCGCACGGCTTCCTCAATCCATTCTCTTTGAATTCAAGTCTCGTTTGGATGATGGTGCCTTGTTGCTCTTCATTCTCGAGATGGCCGTACTCTTCGGTATTGTAATGGCCACCGTAATTATTGTACAGGGTGTTCGTCGAATCCCGATTCAGTTTGCTAAACGGATGGTGGGTCGCGGCGCTAACGCCATGCCTGTTTCAGGTGCCCGTGATTTCATTCCACTGAAGGTTAATGCCGCTGGTGTAATGCCTATCATCTTTGCTCAGGCACTTATGTTCCTTCCCGCTACTGTAGTGCAATTTGCTTCCGGTGGTGATCAGAGCGCGGTTGCATCCAACTCCATGCTCAATCTACTCAACGATTTTACTTCAGCTCCTTATAATATCATCTATTTTATCCTGGTGGTTGTGTTCACTTATGTGTACACCGCACTCATCGTGAATCCTCAAAATTATGCGGAGTACCTGAAGCGCCAAAATGCATTTATTCCCGGTATCAAGCCTGGTAAGCCAACGGCTGATTTCATAGAAGCGGTTACGACCCGTATTACCTTGCCCGGTTCGATATTTCTTGCGCTGATTGCTATTATTCCCGCTTTTGCGGCTGCTGCAGGGGTTAACCAGGCATTCGCTCTTTTCTTCGGCGGTACTTCACTGCTGATTCTCGTAGGGGTGGTTTTGGATACGTTACAGCAAATTGAAAGCCATTTGCTTATGCGCCGCTACGACGGTCTCGTTAAATCAGGTCGTATCCAGGGTCGTGGAAGTAAGATGATGGGTATCGGCGCAGGGGGCTAGGGTAATTATTACACGAACTAATAAGGGGTAAAAGACTCCTTTGTTGTTACACATATTTAAACATTGAGTAGTTTCCTACGTTTTCGATGTAAAAATTATGATGTACTATAAAACCGAGGAAGAAATAGAGCTTATCCGACAGAATTGTATTCTCGTTTGTAAAGTCCTTGCACACGTGGGTTCTATACTCCGTCCCGGTATTACTGGGGCTGAGTTGGATAAGGCCTCGGAGGAATTGATTCTTCAGCATGGGGCAGTTCCTGCTTTTAAGGGTTACAAAGGTTTCCCTTCAACACTTTGCGTTTCAGTCAACGAACAGGTTGTACATGGTATTCCTTCTGATAAGCAATTGTTTAAGGAAGGTGATATTGTTTCTGTTGACTGCGGGGTGAAACACAATGGATTTTTCGGCGATGCCGCATATACATTTGCCATTGGCGATGTACCCGACGATGTCATGCAACTCCTTAGGGTGACACATGACTCTCTGTATAAGGGCATCGAGCAGGCTGTTGCAGGTAATCGCGTTGGCGATATTGGTTTTGCTATTCAGGAATACGTCGAACGCGAGCATGGTTATGGCGTTGTGCGTGAATTAGTTGGCCATGGCCTGGGACGTGCCCTACACGAAGAACCGGAGGTGCCAAACTACGGAAAACGCGGAAAAGGTGTTGTCCTGAAGGATGGCTTAGTCATTGCAATCGAGCCTATGGTCAATCTTGGTAAGAAAGAAGTGCTGACCTCCAGGGATGGTTGGACCGTTTTTGCCAGAGACCGAAAACCGTCTGCCCATTATGAACATACGGTGGTGGTGCGTAAAAATGAAGCGGCTATACTCTCCGATCACTCAATGATCGAAAAAGCTATCAGCGCCAATAAAAACCTGAAGGGTTTGAATTATGCACCGGCAGTCGCTTAATTGGAATGAAAGCTACGATATGAAGAAAAATAATTTTGTGGTTGTTTATAAATATCTTCTTATCTTTGCACTCCGAAAAAATGAGCATGGCTAAGAAGAACCTAATTAAGCAAGACGGCATTATCGAAGAGGCACTTTCCAACGCCATGTTTCGAGTAAGATTGGAAAATGACCACAGGATAATCGCTACAATTTCCGGAAAAATGCGGATGAATTACATCCGAATTTTGCCTGGAGATAAAGTTTCAGTGGAAATGTCGCCCTACGATTTGACGCGGGGTCGGATTATATACAGGTACAGATAAAGATTGTTGTCATGAAAGTGAAACCATCCGTTAAAAAGCGTACGGCCGACTGCAAAATTGTGCGGAGGAAAGGGCGTGTGTACATCATTAACAAGAAAAATCCTAAGCTGAAGCAGCGCCAGGGTTAATTCTATCACAGAGAAATCTCATCCAACAAATGGCACGTATTGCAGGTATAGATTTGCCAAGAAACAAACGCGGCGTAATAGGTCTCACCTACATTTTCGGCATTGGAAGCTCTTCCGCAAAGGATATTCTAGCCCAAGCCGGAATCGATGAAAATATTAAGGTTCATCAGTGGACAGACGAGAATATACGCGAGATCTCCCGAATCATCACTACCGATTACAAAGTAGAAGGTGAACTTCGGACTGATGTGCAAATGAGCATCAAACGCCTCATGGATATCGCTTGCTACCGCGGTCTCCGCCATCGCAAAGGTCTTCCTTTGCGTGGCCAACGTACGCGTACCAATGCCCGCACACGCAAAGGCAAGCGTAAAACCGTGGCAAACAAAAAGAAAGCTACCAAATAATCTTGGTATTGCATTGTCTCATTATATTAAACTTTGGGCTGACCAATGGGTAAGGCAACAAAAAAAGTCAAGAAAAGGAAAGTTAAAGTTGAACCGGAAGGTATGGCTTTCGTTCAGGCAAGCTTTAACAACATCATCGTTTCTATCACTAATAAAAGCGGTCAGGTGATTTCCTGGGCTTCTGCCGGAAAAGCCGGTTTCAGAGGTTCCAAGAAAAATACACCATACGCTGCTCAGGTAGCTGCCGGTGATGCTGCAAAAGTGGCCCATGAAGCCGGATTGCGCACCGCTGAGGTCTTTGTAAAAGGCCCAGGTTCAGGTCGAGAAGCTGCAGTTCGCGCTATCGACGCCGCCGGCATCAAGGTGACCAGAATCCAGGACCTCACACCTATGCCGCACAATGGTTGCCGTCCACCTAAGCGTAGAAGGGTCTAATCATTATTCTTTATTGTAAAAAGTAACTGACCAATGGCAAGATATACAGGCCCGGCAACGAAAAAAGCCAGAACTTTCGGTGAAGCCATCTTTGGATATGACCGCTCTTTCGAAAAGCGTAAATATCCTCCAGGGCAACACGGCAATTCTCGTCGCCGTAAGCAGCGTTCAGACTATGCGCTGCAACTCATGGAAAAGCAAAAGGCTAAATATACTTACGGCCTTCTGGAGCGTCAATTCCGTAATGCTTTTGAAAAAGCAGTACGCAAGAGCGGTGTTACCGGTGATCTTCTGCTTCAATTCCTTGAAGCTCGTCTCGATAATACTGTTTACCGTCTTGGCCTTGCTCCTACCAGAAGAGCAGCACGCCAGCTTGTTTCTCACAAGCATATCGTGGTAAATGGTGTACTCACCAATATCCCATCTTACCACCTCCGCCCGGGTGATGTGGTTGCCGTACGTGGCAGATCTCAAACCCTCGACGCGATTAATGCCTCCCTCGGTAATAAGAAAGAAGCCAGAAAATATCCCTGGCTGCAATTCAATCCCGATAAGATGGAAGGCGTAGTGGTAGCCTATCCGGAAAGGGATCAAATTCCGGAAAATATCAACGTTCAATTGATCGTTGAATTGTATTCTAAGTAATTTCTCCAGCACAGCCGGTTTTGTTTCCGGCTGTGTGTTATTTTTTTGCTCCGTGTTAGCCCTACTTTAGGTGCAAATTGTAATTTAACGGATACTTAATTATTATTATGAGCATACTCAATTTTCAGAAACCCGACAAAATCGTTATGCAAAAGGCCAACGATTTTGAAGGGATTTTTGAGTTTAAGCCCCTCGAACCGGGCTTCGGCCAAACCGTGGGCAACTCTCTGCGCAGGGTGCTCCTCTCTTCCCTGGAAGGACACGCCATTTCCGCTTTGCGGATTGCTGGTGTTGACCACGAGTTTTCTACCATCAAAGGAGTGGTGGAAGACTTGGTTGACATCGTTCTCAATATTAAGCAAGTACGCTTAAAGCACCTCATTCCTGGTGATGAATCTTCCTCAGAGAAAATTTATCTTACCATCTCAGGGAAAGAACAGTTTACTGCCGGCGATATCGAAACCTCCACCAATGTCTTTAAGGTGATGAACCCTGACCTGGTGATTTGCAACATGGAACCCTTCGTCAATCTCGAAGTGGAACTCACTGTCACCAAAGGGCGCGGTTATGTTCCTGCAGATGACAATCTTCCAAAAGATGCCCCCATAGGTGTAATTCCTGTCGATGCCATCTACACACCAATCCGCAATGTCGCCTACCGCGTTGAAAACACCCGTGTTGGTCAACGTACGGATTACGAAAAACTTACCATTGAGGTCAAAACCGATGGTACAATCCACCCGGAAGATGCTATCAAAGAAGCATCCAAAATTATGATTCAACACCTGATGTTGATCACGGATGAACATATCACTTTTGATGATCCTACCCGCGGTGAAGAAAATGTGGTAGATGAGCATATTCTGCACATGCGCAAATTGCTCAAAACCTCTCTGGAAGATTTGGATCTTTCAGTCCGTGCGTACAACTGCCTCAAGGCTGCAAAAATCAATACGCTTGCAGAACTCGTTCGTTTCGATACCCATGAATTGCTCAAATTCCGCAATTTTGGTAAGAAATCCCTCGTGGAAATCGAAGAGTTGCTCCAAGATAAAGGGCTTACATTCGGCATGGATTTGTCTAAGTACAAACTCGACGAAGAATAATTATTTGTCCGGGTAGGTTGGCTTCATTGGCACCGCCTCCTACCTATGGTTAAACCGACGATAACCGATTAAGCTGCCGGGTATGCCAATTACCCTTGCTACGCCAGCTTAAGTGTGTCGTCAAGTTCAAAACTTTCTTAATCATGAGACACGGGAACAAAAACAATCATCTCAGCAGAAAAAAAGGTCACCGCATTGCCTTAATGCGCAACATGGCTATCGCGCTTATTCAGCATAAGCGTATTAACACTACCTTGGCAAAAGCGAAAGCTCTACGCCTTTTTATTGAGCCGCTGGTGACTAAGGCACGTGAGAATACCACCCATTCACGCCGCGTGGTATTCAGTTATCTGCAAAACAAAGAGGCTGTCCAGGAAATTTTTGGCCCTATTGCCGCCAAAGTTGGTGAGCGTCCCGGTGGTTATGTGCGGGTATTACATACCGGTTTCCGCCGCGGTGACTCTGCCGAAATGGGCATGATCGAATTTGTGGATTTCAACGAGGTTTACGTGGTGGAAAAGGCCGGCGGTCAAAAAGAAGCCGGTCGCAAACGCAGCCGTCGGGGACGCGGAGGTGTAAAAGCCTCTGAAGGTCCTGTCTCAGCTCCAGTGGTGGATGAGCAGGCTACCGGCGTCGATGATGCTACTCAGGAATCCAACGATACAGAGGATAATAAGTAAATTTTCTGATAAGGTAAAAAGCCGTTCCAAAGATAACTTGGAACGGCTTTTTTGTTTGGTAATCTACCAAATTTGCTTAAACGTCGGATTTGCACCAAACACTAGTTGAAAAAGTTTAAATTTGTTGCAAATTATTTTCTGCAAAAAACCGAACACATGCGTAAGATTTTCTCGATTTCATTTTCCCTTGGTCTTTGTGTCCATCTACTCGGGCAAATTACGGTTACCAGTTCCTCATTCCCAGTAGCAGGTGACACTCTCAGGATTGCCTTCGATACAATAGCTGCCGGAATCACTATCAGTCCTCCAGGAGGGAACCAGAATTGGGATTTCTCCAATCTGACGGCCTCTCTGACTCGCTTACAGACTGTAAAACCTGCATCTGAGGGTGCGGATGCCGCTGATTTTCCTTCAGCTAATCTTGTAATCACAGGTGCGTTGGACGGAGAATCCTATTACAACGCATCCGGTAGTGCTTTTCAGCTTGTGGGCTTTTCCGGTGGGGACCAAATTGGCTTTGGCCTTGATGTGGTCACTTCCTTTAACCCTCCTTTGGTGGAAAGAAGGGCACCCATGAATTTTTTTGATGTCAATTCAACCAACGGCGCCTTATTGGTGCCCTTTGCTGCAAGTGAACTACCCGAAGCATTGCTCAACCTTTTTCCCTTTACACCCGATTCTATTCGCCTTCGCCTTGCGCTTAATCGCGTGGATATTGTGGATGGCTGGGGCACCCTTAGTATTCCGGGAGGTACCTATCCCGTACTGCGCGAACGCCGCACCGAATATACCGATACCCGTATTGATATAAAAATAGGCGTGCTGCCCTGGACTGATATTACGGCTTTAGTCCCAATCCCCGGCGCCGGACTTGGGCGCGATACTACTCTAAGTTATCACTTCTTCAGCAATACAGCAAAGGAACCTATTGCAGTGGTCAACGCAGACCATATTACCAATCAGGTACTCAGTGTCGAATATAAATTCAATGGAATTATTTCCAATTCCTATGATTTGTCCTCCGGCTCCACGCGGGTAGAAGTTTTTCCAAATCCCGCAGTGAATGACGTACAAGTGGCTTTGCACAATCTCATTCCCGACCTTTACGAGTTTCGACTGATTAACCTCGCAGGACAAACCGTCCGGAGAGAACTAATCAGTTTCTCTCCTCCCACCACTACTCTGCAGGTGGATTTACAAGGTCTTGATGCAGGTTTATATTTGTATTCACTGAGAAACCAAACCGGAAAACAAGCATTTGCGGGTAAATTAGTGGTTCAATCCCGGTAATAACGAAATAAATTTCTTGCACAGATAGGTTTTGTCGGGTGATTCGCTTTATTTTCGCTCGCAAAAGCAATTTTCCGCAATGAAGACAAATACTTGGTTTGTACTCCTTTTTGCTCTCGCAACCTGGAGCTGTAGTAAAGATTCCGAAAAAGTTACCCGACCCCACGATCCGTGGGTTTTCAGATCTGTTTTGGATTCCATGCCGCGTATGCTCACCGTAGCGCTGCACGATGATCTGTGGGCCGCCTACAGCGCCCAAAATGGAGCCATCTATAAAGTATGGAGGGGTGGGGTCAATTTTGACGGAGCCGTCTATACCACTGCACATGGCCCTCAGCCAAGTACCCTCGGCGATGCCTATCTGATCAACACGATCGAACAACCCTGGGCGGTAGTAGTCGAAGGGAAAACGGAAAGTCCACAAATTCAGTACAGAGGGCATCGCTTCGATAAAAAAGGTAAGGTTCAAATCCATACAGAGCTGAAACTATCCAACAACCAGACAGTGACCGTATGGGAACAACCGGAATACTTTACCAATGAAACCGGTCAGGCCGGCCTTGAGCGGCTCTTTACCGTATCTGACTTGCCCAAAGGTGCCAACCTTCAGTTGAAGTTTAATGTGAGTTCCATCGTCCATCCCTCCAATATTCAGACGGATGGAGAGCTTGCCGTAGAAAAATCCGAAGATCGGATTTTTAAAGACCGCGAAGTTATTGATGTGGAGGCCACCCTCACCCTTAAATCCAACGGCACTACCCGCATGGCAACCATCTTTACTTCTCCTACGGTGGAAAACCCCAATAAAATTGAGGGTGCCGAGGAAGATGAGGAACTCCCGCTCGGTTTCCGCCTTATCGCCCGCAGCGATTGCAAAACCTGCCATAATACTTATCTCAAAACCATTGGCCCTTCCTATGTGGATATAGCTAAAAAATATCTGCAAACCCCGGAAAACTCAGCCATGCTGGTGCAAAAAATCAAGGTTGGTGGCAGCGGTGTCTGGGGGCAGGCAGCCATGAGCGCACATCCAGATCTTCCTGAAACGGATATCGCCGCCATGGTGGACTACATCATGACCCTCGATGCGGAAGAAGAAGCCGCATTTCTCAAGGAAAATCGCTCCGGTGCGCCTGTGGCCAATGCCCGCAAGGCAAGCGCCGATGTCGGCGAAGATGATCTGCTCCCCGGTTCCCTGGCCCGTGTTTGGCTTTCGGAGAAAGATCTTGCTAAACTTGCCGATGTGAACCGCAATGGAGACCCTGTATTTACCGGCATTGTCCCGGATATCAAGTTTGGCAGCTCTGACTTCGGACCCCTTACCGACAATTTCTCTATTCGGATTGATGGGTATCTGCGGATTCCAAAAACCAGCAATTACCTTTTCCGCCTGAAGAGCGACGACGGATCGCAGTTGTTTCTCGGCGATAAGCTCCTTATTGACCACGATGGCCTACACGGTGATAGCCCGCTCGATAGCGAGGTTGCGCTGGAAGAAGGGTTTCATCCCTTCCGTTTGGACTTCTTCCAGGCAGGTGGTGGCAAAGCACTCGTGCTAGAGTGGAGCTCTTTTGACAGCAATGGTGAGTTTAGCCCTGTGCCGGCGCAGGCTTTTTTCCACGACAAAAGCAAGTTGCCGGACGGCGTCGCAGCGGGAGGGTTCAGCGGCGGTGCAAAAATTCCCGGAGACCGCTCTCCGCTCGTTGAAGTACATCCGGCTTACGACCTCCGACAGGCGCGGCCTTCTACTTTCCTACCTAAAGTGGGGGGGATGGATTTCCTCTCAGATGGCCGCCTGGTGGTAAGTACCTGGGATGCTGACGGCGGCGTCTATATCCTCGACGGCGCACTCGGGGATGATCCTGAGAATATTAAGGTTAAAAAGATTGCCGGTGGTCTCGCCGAACCACTAGGCCTTCGGGTAGTGGATGATGAAATCTACGTCCTACAAAAACAGGAATTAACCAAACTCATTGACCTCAATGGGGATGATGTCATCGACGAATACTATACCCTTTGCAATGAATGGCGCGTGTCTGCCAATTTTCATGAGTTTTCTTTCGGCCTTGCCTACAAGGAAGGCTGGTTTTATGGCGCACTGGCCATCGCCATTCTACCGGGTGGCGCAAGTGCCAACCCACAAATTCCCGACAGGGGGAAGGCCATCCGCATCAATAAGGATACCGGTAAAATGGAAATTATCGCTGAAGGTTTACGCACACCTAATGGCGTAGGCATTGGCGCGGACGGTGAAATTTTTATCGCCGACAACCAGGGGGACTGGTTGCCCTCCAGCAAGATCCTGCATGTAAGCCCGAGGGCTTTCTTCGCCTCTCGTGCGGTGGATTCAGCCCGTGTAGCACAGCTTCCGGTGAAATTGCCGGTGGTATGGCTCCCTCAGGATGAAATCGGCAATTCGCCCTCTACCCCGCTGGCGCTCCCCGATGGGCCTTACAAGGGGCAAATGATTCATGGTGAAGTAACTCACGGTGGCGTCAAGCGCGTATTTGTGGAAAAAGTTGGCGGCGAGTACCAGGGTGTCGTTTTTCGCTTCATTCAGGGGCTCGAAGCCGGGGTGAATCGCATGACCTGGGGGCCTGACGGAGCACTTTATGTGGGCGGTATCGGCAATCCAGGCAACTGGCAACAATATGGTAAAAACTGGTACGGCCTACAACGCCTGAAGTATAATGGCCAGCCGGTTTTTGAAATGCTGGCCGTCAGAGCAAAAAGCAATGGGGTGGAAATCGAATTTACCCAACCCCTGCAAGAAGGTATCGGTTGGGATGCTTCCGCCTATGAAGTGCAACAATGGTACTACCTGCCCACCCGTGAATATGGCGGTCCTAAACTCGACCTTCAAAATCTGCAGGTGAACAACGTCTCCGTTTCCCAAGATCGCCGAAAAGTCTTCCTCGAATTGGAGGGCATGAAAGACAACCACGTGGTCTATCTGCGTATTCCTTCCGACTGGATGAGCGAAAATGGCCTCGAATTGTGGACTACCGAGGCATGGTACACCATGAATCGAATTCCGGAGAACCAACCAGGGTTTAAAACTACCCCGCCGCCTTCCATGGCAATCAATGCACTTTCCGACGCTGAGCGGAAGGCGGGCTGGGAACTTCTCTTCGACGGCCAAACCCTCAAAGGTTGGCGCAATTATGGCAAAAAGACCATTGGCTCAAGTTGGAAAATTGACGATGGCGCTATCCACCTGGCAGCTAAAAAGAATCCCAATGGCGGTTGGCAGGCTCCCGATGGGGGGGATATCATCACCGATGGCACTTATGAAAATTACGAACTCCGCCTGGAATGGAAAATCGCCCCATGTGGCAACAGCGGCATTATTTACAATGTGGAAGAATCCGACAAATACCAATATCCCTGGCAGACCGGGCCTGAAATGCAGGTACTCGACAATGCCTGTCATCCGGATGCCAAAATCAGAAAGCATCGCGCCGGCGACCTCTATGATCTCATTGAATGCAAGTATGAAACCGTCAAACCCGCAGGGCAATGGAATCAGGTGCGTCTCGTGGTGAACAAAGGCAAAGTTCAACACTGGCTGAATGGCCGCAAAGTGGTGGAAACAGAAATGTGGACCGATGAATGGCGCTCGATGATTGCCGGCTCCAAGTTTAAGGATATGAAAGGCTTTGGCACTGTGAAAAAAGGCCATATCTGTCTCCAGGACCATGGAGACCCGGTATGGTACCGAAATATCAAAATCAAAGCGCTGTAAAATATGCCAGGGCGGTGTCAGCATCACCCCGGTGGTATGGAGGCGCTACTGGATTTTATAAACAACAAAAAACGATTCAGACAACCATGAAGACCAGCACCAGCATTCAGCTCTCTATTATGATGTTCCTTGAATTTTTCATTTGGGGAGCGTGGTTTGTCACTTTGGGCACTTTCTTAGGCAAAAACCTTGGAGCTACAGGCGCCCAGACCGCTGCTGCGTTCTCCACGCAGTCCTTCGGCGCTATCATTGCTCCTTTTATCATTGGGCTTATTGCCGATAAATACTTCAATGCGGAGCGAATCCTCGGCATACTACATCTCCTGGGAGCAGGCTTGATGTATTTGATGTATCAATCTACCAATTTTGACCAGTTCTATCCTTATGTGTTCGTGTATATGGTGCTGTATATGCCTACCCTGGCGCTGGTAAATTCGGTTTCTTTCAACCAGATGAAGGATCCAGCCAAAGAGTTTTCTGTAATACGAGTGTGGGGAACTATCGGCTGGATTGTTGCGGGGCTTGCAATAAGTTATTTCTTTTTTTGGGATAGCCAGGAAAACATCGGCCAGGGCATGCTGAAAAATACCTTCCTCATGGCCTCTATGGCTTCGGCTGTATTAGGTGTATTTAGCTTTTTCCTGCCGGCTACACCACCCAAAATTGCCAAAGGGGAGAAACTCGGCATCGCGGAAATGCTCGGACTTGACGCTTTACAGCTGCTCAAAGACCGAAATTATGCCATATTTTTCATCTCCTCCATTCTGATATGCATTCCGCTGGCTTTCTACTATCAAAATGCAAATCCTTTCCTCTCTGAAATCGGAGTGGCTAACCCTACCGGTAAAATGACTATCGGCCAGATGTCAGAGGTGTTTTTTATGCTCCTTTTGCCGATATTCCTGTTGCGCTATGGGATTAAAAAGACATTGCTGGTGGGTATGTTGGCCTGGGTGTTGCGCTACGCACTATTTGCATTCGGCGATCCTGATGGTGGTTTGTACATGCTCATCCTCGGTATCGCATTACACGGCATCTGCTATGACTTCTTCTTCGTGTCGGGGCAGATTTATACCGATTCCAAAGCAGGTGAAAAATTTAAAAGTGCCGCTCAAGGCCTTATCACACTAGCCACCTACGGTATAGGAATGCTGATGGGGTTCTGGGTGGCCGGACTGGTTTCTGATGCTTATGTGATTGAAGGTGGGCATGCCTGGAAAAATATTTGGCTAATTCCATCCGGCATTGCCGCCGTTATTTTGTTGCTCTTCCTGCTCGCATTCCGGGAGGAAAGAGCCGATGCCTGAAAACGCATCCTTGGAAATCGCGATTCCCGGAGCCGGCATCTAGTACGCATATAGGGGGTGACCTTATGGAAAATCTGTGTGGTCAAAATATGGGGATAATCAGCACATCCCATTGTATTTTGGCGAGTGGGAAATTGATCCGCAAATAACCTTTCGCTCCGGGGAGTAAGGATATTTGCCGGAATGACAAAAAGCCCGTACCTTTGAGTAATACCATTTTCTCTGTTATGCAAGTCACTCCACAAAACCGTCAGATTTGGATAGATTTTTTTCGTGCTGCCGAGGTTTATCGCGATCTCAGGCCTTGGGAGTGGATGTACGATTCTGATCTTTTCGGAGTTCAGGACCCAGTTACCGGAAAAATAAACTATTGCTGCATATTGGGCAATTTAGGCGAACACTTTGCGCTCAATGTATATGCCGGGGACGATGGTTTGAACTCTTATTACGAGATGCTGGAATTTGGTGAGGATGACCCCATGATGGCCGGCCTTCGCCAAAAGTGCTTCTCGGTATCATTTGAAAACAGGGAGGACCTTTCCAAC